>NZ_DGYR01000021.1:0-122919 GCF_002398425.1 Kocuria sp. UBA5001 | reverse complement strand
ACGGGGTTGGGGTCGACCGGGTCCACGGGCGGGTTGGCCGCGGACGGTTGGGAGGACGGCACCGGGTCCTTGGGGTCCTCTGCCGCCCCCGGATCCACGGGGAGCTCCGTGGAGTCCGGGGCGGGGGCGTCCTCGGCCTCGTCGGCGCCGTCGACCCGGGACGAACCGCTGGTGCCCGGTGCGTCGGAGGACCCTTCCCCGCCATCGGGGTGGGCTTTCACCGGTGTGACCTCCCGGTCACCGATCTGGGGGATGAGCTCAAGACTGACGAAGCTGTCCGGGACCGCGGAGATGTCGCCCACCAGAAGGTTGGAGCCCCGTTCCCCCACGGGGATGTCCTTCGTGGCGGATGCTGCGGCATCCCGCAGACGCATCCTGAGCTTCTCGGCCGTCTCCTGGGGCAGGGTCGACCCGTCGCGGGCGTGGTATTCCTCGTCGCGGACCCGGGGCATCCACTTCTCCGTTGCGCGGGAGACGTGCTCGAGCTGGTAGGAGGCGCCGTCCTTCGCCCGGAGTACGAGACGGCTCACGGACACCGGCGAGGCACCGTGTTCGTTGTCGATCTCCACCGTGGCGTATGTGGCACGAGCGACCTTGGCGTCCTGGCGCAGCCTGTCGATCCTCTGGTCTGGGACATCCGGAGCGGGCAACGTGATCCTCACGCTCGCACCGCCGGGGAGATTCGCCCGGAAGGTGCCCGGGTGCAGGCTGCCGTCTGCCGAAGCAGAGGCGGAGGCCCTCGTGTCCGGTGAGTCGCTCCGCTCCTCCCCGCAGCCGACGACGCACAGGGAGACGGCGGCGGTCAGCACCGTGGCGGAGAGCACATGTGGAAGCCACCCCGCTGTCTTCATCCGGCCCTCCAATCACACCCCCGGCCGCTGAACGGCACGCGCATGCAGGCTCCCATCCTACGAGACGCCCGTGGCGAATGTGATGTGCTCCGCCATGGTCCCCTCGCCGGAATCCGTCGGAGTTGCCGAGATGAGCGGGAATCACCCCCCCCTCAGCGAGCCCGGGCCACCCCGAGGAGGGCGCCGGTCAGAGCCACCCGATCGATCCCACGTGCTCCACCCGGGGTGAGCAGCCGCGTGGCCAGTGCACCGCCACGACGTCCACTGACGGCACGGCGGCGGCGTTCTCGCGGGCCCACGCCCGCGCGAGGACGTGCAGTCTGCGGAGCTTGTCGGCACCCACCGCCTCGGCAGGGTGGCCGAAGTCCCCGCCGGAGCGTGTCTTGACCTCGAAGACCGTGACTCGGCCGTGCCGCTCCGCCACGATGTCCAGTTCCCCGCGGGGTGCGCCCGGTGCCCGGACGGGCCGCCAGTTGCGGTGCAGCACCTGCCACCCCGAGCGCTGGAGCAGACCGGCGATGAGGTCCTCGCCGGCACGCCCCACGCCGAGGTGCGGGGCCGCGGGAGGACGTGGGCCCTCCGCGGGATCGGTGCGCGGACCGCCGGGGGGATCCGTGGGCGGATCAGTGGGAGGCTCGATCAGAGGTGCTTCGGAGTGCGGGGCAAAGGTGTTCATGCGCCCACTGTGAACCGTACGCCCAGGCGAGGTCACGCACGGGGCGCAGGTGTGGAGCGAGGGCGCTGCCTCAGATGCCCAGGTTCCAGCTCACCCGGTGGTGCGGAGTGCTTCCGTACCGGGTCAGCGCCTCCCGGTGTCCCACACTTCCGTACCCCTTGTTGCCTGCCCAGCCGTACGCCGGGTAGTCGGTGTCGAGCGCGGCCATCAGGTCGTCGCGCTCCACCTTGGCGACGATCGAGGCGGCCGCGACGCTCACGCACTGCGCATCGGCCTTGACCAGGGTGCGCACCACGGGCGGCAGCACCACGGGGTCCTCGTCCTGGCCGAGAACAGGCGGGACGTCGAGCCAGTTGTACGACCCGTCGAGGATCAACGCGTCCACGGGCACCCCGTCCTCGTGCACCGCGGCAAGAGCGCGCAGCCCCGCGAGCCGCAGGGCGGCGTTGATGCCCACTGCGTCGATCTCGCTGGGCTCTGCGTGCCCCACGCCACGGGCTGCGGCCCACGAGGGGATGGTCGGTGCGACAGCGGCGCGCCGGGCGGCGCTGAGCGCCTTGGAGTCGCGCACGCCCTCCCAGGGAGCCCCCGCGGACGGCGCCGTCGACAGCCCACTGGACGGTGCGACGTCGCCCTCCGGGCCCAGCCAGCGGGCAGCGTCCACGACCACGACGCCCACGCTCGCGGGCCCCGCCAGGGCGCCGCGCCCCACCTCGTCCATGCCCGCCACGTAGCGGGCACCCGCGAGTGCAAGTTGGCGCTCGACGTCGAGGGTCGGAGCCGCCGCCTTCGCGGGACTCACTTGTCGGCCGCGGGAATGTCCTGGAACGACCCCTCGGGGTTGTGCAGGAACTGGAAGCGGTCCAGCGGCCACGCGATCACGAACGCGGTGCCCACCACGTCCTCGCGCTTGATGAACTCGGTCCCGGTCTCGATGTGGTACCGGGAGTCCGCGGAGGCGTTGCGGTGGTCGCCCAGCACGAAGAACTCGCCGTCCGGAACCGTGACGTCGAAGGGGATCTCGGAGGGTTGCACCCCCGGGTAGAGGTAGGGCTCGTCGAGGGCCTTGCCGTTGACGGTGATCTTCCCCGAGGCGTCGCAGCACGTCACGTGGTCACCGCCCACACCGATCACACGCTTCACGAGGGCCTGCTGGCTGCTGTCGGGCAGCAGCCCCACGAACTCCAGGGCACCACGCACGGGGTTCGTCCCCGTCCTGGCACTGGCCGGGAGCCAGCCCTGCGTGTCGTCGAAGACCACGACGTCCCCGCGCTCGATCTCCCCCATCCGCGCGTCCAGCACGTTGACGAAGATCCGGTCGTCCAGCTCGAGCGTCTGCTCCATGGACCCGGAGGGGATGAAGAAGCCGCGGATCAGGAACGTCTTGGCCACGAACGCGATCACGAGCGCCAGCACCACCACGATCAGGATCTCGCGCACCGCGCCCCACCCGGTGGTCGGCTTCTCGGAGCCACGACGACGACGCCGTGCCCTGCCGCCGCGCGCCCCGCCCGAGGCCGCGGCGTCGGCGGAGGACTCGGCCGCCCCAGCGGGGGTCTGCCCCCCGAGGTCCTCGCGGGGACGGGAGGTGCCCGGAACGTCCGGTTCTTGCTGCTCAGCCACTGCGCGTTCCTTCTCTGTGGTGGGACCTGCTGGTGCGTGCCACGGTAGCGGCCCGCCCTGGTGCCCGGAGGCAATCCTGCCCGCGAGCCACGCCCGCGGGCCCCGCGGCGTCGTCGCCGTCGGCCGGGTTCCTCACCCGTTCAGGGAACGGGCGCGGTCCAGGGGCCACACCACGCGTTCGGCGGTGCCCACGATCCGCTCCGTGCGGATCAGGCCTCCCCCCGGGGCTCCCAGCAGGGAGCGCGAGTCCACGGACACGCGGCGGTGGTCGCCCATGAGCCAGACCCGCTCCTCGGGCACCTGCACGCTGAAAGTGATGTCGGAGGGTGCGTCCCCAGGATAGATGTAGTCCTCGTGCTGTTCCTGGCCGTTGACCGTGAGCAGCCCGTTCGCGCTGCAGCACGCCACGGTGTCGCCCGCTGTGGCCAAGACCCGCTTGACGTAGGCGGTGTCCGAGCCGGTGAGGCCGAGCCAACGCCCGGTGGTGTGGGCCGCCTGGACGTACCACGGGTCCGAGGAGTGGAGGGGCTCCAGCGAGCCTCGACCGTCGAAGACCACCAGGTCCCCGCGCTGCACGGAGTCCCCCGAGACGAGCTTGTCCACGAGCACCCGGTCCCCGCCCTCCAGCGTGGGCTCCATGGACCCGGAACCCACCCAGTAGACGTCCACGACGAAGCCCCGCAGCACGGCGGTCAGCACGAGGGCCGTGAGCAGGGCGACGGCCACCACGCGCAGCCACCAGCGACGCGTGGAAACAGGCCTGTTCACGGCGGAGGACCCGGCAGCTGCCGGGCCCTCCGCGTGTTCCGTGTGCTGTGGCACCCGGTTGAGTCCTACTTGCTCGGCTCGCGCTTCTCGCGGATGCGAGCAGCCTTGCCGTGACGGTCGCGCATGTAGTACAGCTTCGCGCGGCGGACGTCGCCGCGGCTCACGAGCTCGATCTTGTCGATGATCGGGGAGTGCACCGGGAAGGTGCGCTCCACGCCCACGCCGAAGCTGACCTTGCGGACCGTGAAGGTCTCGCGCACGCCCGAGCCCTGGCGGCCCAGGACGAAGCCCTTGAACACCTGGACACGGGAGCGGTTGCCCTCCACGATGTTCACGTGAACGTTCAGGGTGTCACCCGGACGGAAGTCGGGGACGTCGTCGCGCAGCGACTTGGCATCAAGCTGGTCAAGAATGTTCATGACATGACTCCTCGTGATCGCCGCAGGTCTCCCACGTGTGGTCTGCGCCCTGCCCCCGAGGGGTGGTCGCGCTACTGAGATCCGGACCGGATCATGGAATGCCCGGTCCGCGCGGTGCGTCGTTGGTCGCTCTCCCCCCTGCGGCAGGGGCGTGCCCGACGCACACACAGCGTGCCATTATGCCACATCGGGGCCGCTGCAGGGCGCCTCGTGGGTCACCTCACGGCGCCAGCCCAGACCCTCGCCCCCGGTCTCCGGGTGGTAGCCGTGCTCGGCGAGCACCGCGAGGTCCGCGCGGTCCAGCGTGGCCGGGTCCAGCGCGAGCACCATGTCGGGACGACGCCGCGCGGTCCGGGCCAGTTGCTGGTCCCGGCGCCACCGCGCGATCCGGCCGTGGTGCCCGGACAGCAGCGTCTCGGGAACCTCCCGCTCCCGCCACGTGGCAGGCTTCGTGTAGACGGGGTACTCCAGCAGCCCGCCGGTGTGGGACTCCTCCGCGAGGGACTCGGGGTTGCCGATCACACCGGGGATCAGGCGTGTCACGGCCTCGGTCATGGCGAGCACCGCGACCTCGCCCCCGTTGAGCACGTAGTCGCCCAGGCTCAGAGGACGCACCCGCACCTCGCCGCTGGCCCAGTCCAGGAACCGCTCGTCGATGCCCTCGTAGCGACCGCATGCGAACACCAGGTGCTTCTCCGCGGCGAGCTCGTAGGCGATCTCCTGGGTGAAGACCTCGCCCGCCGGCGAGGGGACCACGAGCACGGGGCGCGACGCCGCGGCGTCGTCCTGCGCGCCCAGCACGGACTCGAGGGCCTGCGCCCACGGCTCCGGCTTCATGACCATGCCCGCTCCCCCGCCGTAGGGGGTGTCGTCCACGGTGCGGTGCCTGTCGGTCGCGAACGCCCGCGGGTCCGTGACGGTCAGCTGAAGCAGCCCGTCCGTCACGGCCTTGCCGATCAGCGAGAGCCGCAGCGGTTCGAAGTACTCAGGGAAGATGCTCAGGACGTCGATGCGCACGCTCTACTCCGACTCCCCCAGCTCGAGCAGACCCGGGGGCGGGGTCACGAGGACCACCCCGCGATCCAGGTCCACCTCGGGGACGATCTCCTCCACGAAGGGGATCAGCACGGGCTGACCGCCCCCCGCGCGGCTCACCTCGAGCAGGTCCTGGACCGTGCCCTGGATCAGCGCCTTCACCGTGCCGATGGTGGCATCCCCCCGGGTGGTGTCCACCACGGTGAGGCCCAGCAGGTCGTCCTGGTGCCACTCGTCGTCGTCGAGATCGAGGTCCGCGACCTCCGCGAAGAGCTCGAGCCCCCGTGCGGCCTCCGCGGCGTTGCGGTCCGAGATCTCCTCGAACTTCGCCACGAGCACGCTCTTGTTCCAGCGCGAACCCGCCACTGTCACCTCGTCCAAGCGCAGCGGCTCCCGGGGCTCCTGCACGCCGCGGGGACGTCTCCCCGCCGCAACGCGCAGCACCGACCCCGGGGTGAAGCGCGACTGCGGGTCGTCGGTGAACAGCTCCACCGTGACCTCGCCGCGCACTCCGTGCGGCTTGCCGATCCGGGCCACCCGAACGCTCATTGCAACTCCTCGTGGGATCTCGTGGTCTCTCGTGCTCGTTCGCGCCGCCCGGGGCACCTCTCCGCCCGGCGGCCGCCTCCCGGGGCGTCGCCGCCCGGGTTTCGTCGCCCCTGCGGCTGTGCCACGGGACGAACACGGCCCCCGTTCCTCACCGAAGGAGGAACGGGGGCCGTGAACCAGTGCTGTGTCCGCTCAGCGACGACGGTCGGTGTCGACCACGTCCACGCGAACGCTCTCGCCGGAAGCCAGTGCCGAGACGACGGTGCGCAGGGCCTTGGCCGTGCGTCCCGAGCGCCCGATCACGCGCCCGAGGTCGTCGGGGTGCACCCGGACCTCGAGCGTCTCACCGCGGCGGCCCTCACGGGCACGCACGGTGACGTCCTCGGGGGCGTCCACGATGCCGCGGACCAGGTGCTCGAGGGCTTCGGCGAGCATGCTCACTCGGCCTTCTCGGCGTCGTCCTCTGCGGTGGCGGTCTCCTCGGCGGGAGCCTCCTCGGCCTTATCAGCCTTGGGCGTGATGGCCTCGGGGATGATCACGGAGCCGTTGTCCGGGGCCACGAACTCCTTCTTGGCCTCGGGCTGCTTCAGGGTGCCCTCGGCGCCCGGCTCACCCTTGAACTTCTGCCAGTCGCCGGTGATCTTCATGAGAGCCAGCACGGCCTCGGAGGGCTGCGCGCCCACACCGAGCCAGTACTGCACGCGATCGGACACCAGGTTGATGTACGAAGGGTTCTCAGTGGGCTGGTACACACCGACCTCTTCGATCACACGACCGTCGCGCTTCTTGCGAGAGTCGACGACCACCACGCGGTAGCGGGGATCGCGGATCTTGCCCATACGCTTGAGACGAATCTTGACTGCCACTTGTGTGGTTACTCCTGTTTCGAATGGATCGGACACCGCACGCACCGGCCCGTGGGGCGGGTGGTCCGTGGGTTTCCTGTGGACACGAGATCACGCGCGGTGAGAGGGTCCGCACGGTTCGAGTACCCGACCATTGTGCCACAGGTGTCAAAATCACCCGGCACCCGTGGGCGTCGTGCCCTCGTTCTTCGGGTACGACGGCGCCTCAGCGGCGTTTGCGCGCCCGTACCGCCGCCCACAGTGCCGTCTGCACCGCGGCGTCCGAGAGCATCAGGGCCGACGCCGAGCCGAGCAGCTTCGCGCCGCGCCCGCCACGCGAGGCCAGCCCGGCCAGACCCGCGCCCAGGGCGACCTCCGCCCCGCCGACAGCGAGCAGCAGCGCGGGGCGGCGCACGTAGGCCCGCTGGATGCGCGCCAGCACGTCGTTGCCGCTGGGCTCCACGCTCGCGGCGTCGAGCAGGGACAGCCCTGTCGTCCGCGGTTCGTACTCGCCGACTCCCTCGAACTCGTGGAGCTCCCGCTGCTGCTCGACGATCTTCGCCGCCATCACGGGCAGACCGAGCAGCTGCAGCACGGACTCCAGCAGCAGAGCCGAGCTCGGGGTGCGGGCGTAGTTCTCGAGCCGCGCGGTGGCTGCCGGGTCCAGGTCGCGCAGGGACGCGACCGTCTCCACGACCGCGGCAGACTCCACGTCTGACGGGGTCTCGGCCTGCTCCCCGGGACCCCACCGAAGGGTGGTGGCCTCGGCGAGCTCCGCCAGCTGCTCGCGCCAGTCCGCGTGCGAGTCCAGTGCCGTCACGGGCGGGCACACGCGCAGGGTGCGGCTCTCGCCGTCTGAGGTGAGCACCACCCAGACGCTGCCCGGGTCACCCGCAGCTGCGAGTGCCAGGGGATCCACGCCCGGAGTGACGAGCACCGCCGACCAGCCGTCCTGGGTGACGGCGGTGAACGGGCTGCCCAGGGCCCCGGCGAGGAATGGCAGCTGGGGTGCGTCCGCGTGCAGCAGCGCCACAGTGCGCGTCTGCCGGGCCGTGGTGTGCGCGGTCTCGCTCATGCCCCGCCACCGTTCACCACGCGCTCCACCACGCCCCCGGTCTCGAGAACTCCGAGTGCGTCGCGCAGGTGCTCCGCGAGGCTCGCCGGGAGCACGGTCTCCAGGTCCTCCGGCGCGACCCACCGATGGGACAACAGCTCCTCCTCCTGCACCGTGATGGGCGTGTCAGAGGCGATCTCGCCGCCGTCGTAGAGGAAGGAGACGGAGTCGCCCCACATGCCCATGGCCACGCCGTGACTCACGGCCAGCAGCCGCCCCTCGGGAAGGTGCAGGCCAACCTCCTCCACCACTTCGCGGAAGCACCCGGTGCGGGGGTCCTCCCCCTCCTCCACGGTGCCGCCGGGCAGGGTCCAGCCGTCCTTGTAGTTGGGTTCCACCGTCAGGACGCGACCGCTCTCGTCACGGATCAGCGCGGCAGACGCGAGTCGCCGGGTGGGCAGCGTGGCGATGAACGCCCGCAGCTCGTCGTCGGGAAGGTACGAACCCATGACCGCCTACTTTCTACTTTCCGAGGAACTTCTCGAAGCCCTTGGGCAGGTTGAGGGACTCGGCGTCCAGTTCCTGCCCCTGCGCTCCAAAGGAGCTGCCGCTGGCCGCGGGCTTCCGGCCCGAGGCCAGCGCCGCGTTCTCCTGCGCACGCTTGGCCGGGTTCCCCGACTTGGACCCCTTCTTCTTGGTCTTGCCGCCCTTCTTGGCCGCGCCGCCGCGACCCATCCCGGGGATGCCGCCGGGCATACCGGGGACGCCCTGGCCCGAGGCGAGACGCTTCATCATCTTCTGGGCCTGGGCGAAGCGCTCCATGAGCTGGTTCACCTCGGAGACCGTGACACCGGAGCCGCGGGCGATGCGCGCCCTGCGGGAACCGTTGATGATCTTGGGGGCCACGCGCTCGTGCGGGGTCATGGAGCGCACGATCGCCTCCACCCGGTCGATCTCGCGCTCGTCGAAGTTCTCGAGCTGCTCCCGCATGCCGGCGGCGCCGGGCATCATGGAGAGCATCTTCTTCATGGAGCCCATCTTGCGCAGCTGCTGCATCTGCGCGAGGAAGTCCTCGAAGGTGAAGTCCTCCTGGTCGGTGAACTTCTTGGCCATGCGCTCGGCCTCGGCCTTGTCCCACTGCCGCTCGGCCTGCTCGATCAGGGTCATGACGTCGCCCATGTCCAGGATGCGCGAGGCCATGCGGTCCGGGTGGAACTGCTCGAAGTCCCCCACGCCCTCGCCGGTGGACGCGAACATGATGGGCTTGCCGGTCACCGCACGGACGGACAGCGCGGCACCGCCGCGGGCGTCGCCGTCGAGCTTGGAGAGCACCACACCGGTGAAGTCCACGCCCTCGTCGAACGCCTTGGCGGTGTTCACCGCGTCCTGGCCGATCATGGCGTCGATGACGAACAGGACCTCGTCCGGATCCACGGCGTCGCGGATGTCGCGCGCCTGGTTCATCAGCGCCTGGTCGATGCCCAGGCGTCCGGCGGTGTCGACGATCACGACGTCGTAGAGCTTGGAGCGGGCGAAGTCGACGCCGTCGCGGGCCACCTTCACGGGATCCCCCGTGGGGTCGTCGAACTCCGAGGTGGCGCCGGGCTCCGGGGCGAAGACCGGCACCCCGGCGCGCTGGCCGACCACCTGCAGCTGGGTGACGGCGTTGGGCCGCTGCAGGTCGGAGGCCACGAGCACGGGCTTGTGGCCCTGGTCCGTGAGCCACTTGCCAAGCTTGCCGGCCAGGGTGGTTTTGCCCGCGCCCTGCAGGCCCGCGAGCATGATCACCGTGGGCCCGGTCTTGGCGAGGTTGATCCGCCGGGTCTCGCCGCCGAGGACGTTCTGCAGCTCCTCGTTGACGATCTTCACGACCTGCTGGCCGGGGTTCAGCGCCTCCGAGACCTCCGCGCCGAGCGCGCGCTCCTTGACGATCGCTGTGAACTCCCGGACCACGGGCACAGCCACATCCGCCTCGAGGAGGGCCCGGCGGATCTCCCGGACGGTGGCATCGACATCGGCCTCCGAGAGCCGGCCCTTGCCGCGCAGGTTCTTGAAGGTCGCTGTGAGCCGGTCGGACAGTGAATTGAACACGGGGTGGTCGCTGCTTTCGTCTGACAACGGATGAATTCAGTGTCCCAGGTTAGCAAGCGAAGCCCCGCCCGGTCGCCCGGACGGGGCCTGTGCCGAAGACGTCGCGTGCGACCTCAGAGCGCGACGTCACCCAGTTCGCCGGTGCTCACGCGCACGGTGTTCTCCACGGGAGTCACCCACACCTTGCCGTCCCCGGGTTCGCCCGTGCGTGCGGAGGTGACGATGACGTCCACAAGGTCCTGGACCTCGCCGTCCTCCACGACCGTCTCGATGCGCACCTTCTCGAGGAGGTCCACCGTGTACTCGGCACCGCGGTAGACCTCGCGGTGCCCGCGCTGGCGGCCATAGCCGTGGACGGTCAGCACGGTCATGCCCTGCACGCCGTAGCTCTCCAGGGCGTCTTTGACGTCACTGAACTTCTCGGGTCGCACCACTGCGGTGATCAGCTTCACTGGTTGTCTCCTTTGCTGGCGGCGGGCACGGGGGCTTCGGCGGTCCCGGGCAGGGGCCGCGCGGGGGCCTGCCCGGCGAAGTAGCCGGTGGCCTCGTCCTTCAGCGAGTACGCGGACTCCGCGTGCTGGGTGAGGTCCACGCCGATGACCTCGTCCCGGCGGGTGATCCGCAGCCCCATGGTGGCCTTCAGCACGAGCCCGATGACCAGCGTGAGGACGCCGGTGTAGAGCGTCACGAAGAGGGTCGCGGCGAGCTGGGTACCCAGCAGGCCCCAGCCACCACCGTAGAACACCCCGGCCCGGCCCTCGGAGGGGATCGCCAGGAAGCCCAGCGCCACGGTGCCGACGATGCCGGAGACCAGGTGCACGCCGCACACGTCCAGCGAGTCGTCCAGGTGGATCCGGTACTTCAGGCCCACGGCGATCGCGGAGCACGCACCGGCCACGGCAGACAGCAGGATCGCGCCGAGCGGGGTCACGTTGGCGCACGCCGGCGTGATGGCCACGAGCCCGGCGACGACGCCCGACGCCGCACCCAGCGACGTCGCGTGCCCGTCCCGGATGCGCTCGGTGAGCAGCCAGGCCAGCATGGCCGCAGCCGGGGCCACGAGCGTGTTGGTCCAGATCAGGGCGGCCTGCTCCACGGTGGTTGCGGCGCCGGCGTTGAAGCCGAACCAGCCGAACCACAGGATGGCCGAGCCGAGCATCACGAGCGGCAGGTTGTGCGGGCGCTGGCCCGAGTCGCGGCCGAAGCCGCGGCGGGCACCGATGAGCAGGATGAGCACCAGAGCCGCGATGCCCGCGTTGATGTGCACGGCGAGCCCGCCGGCGAAGTCGATCGGCTCGCCGAAGATCCGGCCCAGGGCGCCGTCCTCGGAGAACAGCCCGTCACCCCACACCATGTACGCGAGAGGGAAGTAGACCAGGGTGACCCACACGAGCGTGAAGACCACCCATGTGCCGAACCGGGCGCGGTCCGCGATCGCGCCGGAGATCAGGGCCACGGTGATGATCGCGAATGTCACGGAGAAGTCTGAGGACAGCAGGTCCTCGGTGCCCATCAGGCCGTGCAGACCGAAGTGCGCGAACGGATCCGCGGTGAGGCCGCCCAGCACCGGGTCCCCGGCGAGCATGGAACCGCCCCACAGCACCCACACGACGCCCACCACGCCGAGCGCGGCGAAGCTCATCATCATCATGTTCAGCACACCCTTGGCGCGGGTCATGCCTCCGTAGAACAGTGCAAGTCCGGGGGTCATGAAGAACACCAACCCCGCGGCCACCACGGTCCACACGTGTCCGGCGGTCAACTCCACCCGGATCACCTCGTCCCTGTTTCGTGTCGGCACAGCCTTTGCGCCTCTTGCGCACAGTCAACGGGGCGGGTGTTACCGCGACGGCGCGGGTTCGTGACGCCGGTGTTTCACGTCACGTCCGCGTGTGACGATCGTGTTAACTCCTCAGGTGCCGGTGTTGATGCCGGTTCCAGTCCGGGGCAAGGGCCAGGGCGAGTGCCGGTGCCCCGACGACGACGCCCGCTCCCACGAAGGGGGCGGGCGCCGTCGGCATCGCGCGGGGAAGCAGGCTCAGTCGATGATTGCGTCCACGAACTGCTCGGCGTTGAAGGGGGCGAGGTCGTCCGGGCCCTCGCCGAGACCGATCAGCTTGACGGGCACGCCCAGCCCGCGCTGGATGGCGACCACGATGCCGCCCTTGGCGGTGCCGTCCAGCTTGGTGAGCACGATGCCGGTGATGTCCACGGCCTCGGCGAAGACCTTGGCCTGGGCCATGCCGTTCTGCCCGGTGGTCGCGTCGATCACGAGCAGCACCTCGTCCACCTCGGCTGCCTTCTCGATCACGCGCTTGACCTTGCCGAGCTGGTCCATCAGACCGGCCTTGTTCTGCAGCCGGCCAGCGGTGTCCACGAGGACCACGTCCGCCTCCTGGTCGATGCCGGCCTTCACTGCGTCGTAGGCCACGGAGGCGGGGTCCGCGCCCTCCTGCTCGGAGCGCACCGTGGGCACGCCCACGCGGGCTCCCCAGGTCTCGAGCTGGTCAGCGGCGGCCGCGCGGAACGTGTCTGCCGCGCCGAGCAGGACGTCCTTGTCCTCGGCCACGAGCACGCGCGCGAGTTTGCCCACCGTGGTGGTCTTGCCCACGCCGTTGACGCCCACCACGAGCACCACGGCGGGCTTGCCGGGCACCGCCTCGGTGTGAACGGAGCGGTCCAGCGTGGGATCCACGAGGGCGAGCATCTCCTCGCGCAGCAGCGCCTTCAGCTCCCCCGGGTCCTTGGTGCCCGTGACGCGCACACGCTTCTTCAGGTTCTCCACGAGCTCCACGGAGGCGTCCGTGCCGAGGTCCGCCATGAGCAGCGTGTCCTCGATCTCGTCCCACGTGTCCTGGTCGATCCGCTCGCGCGAGAGCAGCTTGAGAAGGCCCTTGCCGAGCACCGTGTTGGACTTCGCCAGGCGGCCGCGAAGCCGCTCCAGGCGGCCGCGGGCGGACTCGGGGCGCTCCAGAGTGGCGACGGGGCTGTCCTCGACCACGCCCTCGTCAGTGATGTCCGGGACGTCGTCCACGTCCCGCGTGCCCGGGTACCCACCCTTCGGGGCCTTGGGCTTGCGCAGCAGCAGCACGCCGAACACCACGAGCAGCACCACCGCCGCGGCGGCTATCACGATCCACATCAGTTCAGGAGTCATCACCCGTCTAATCTCCCATAAACTGCCAGGCGTGTCCCACCTCGAACCCCGCGATCCCGCCGAGCCCCGCATCCCGACAGACCCCGACGAGCCCCCCGTCGAGACCGTCCCGGACGCCGTGCCGTCTGCCTCCCGGGAGAAGGTCCCCGAAGCCATCAAGGTGCTGATCGCCGCGGCGTTCGTGATCGCACTCGGCTACGGGATCGTGGCCCCGGTGCTGCCCCAGTTCGCGTCGAGCTTCGGTGTGGGGGTGGCCGCGGCCTCCGCGGTGATCAGCGCGTTCGCCCTGTGCCGGCTGGTCTTCGCCCCCGTGAGCGGCACGGTGGTCAACAGGCTCGGCGAGCGCCCCACCTACCTGATCGGTCTGATCGTGGTGGCGCTGTCCTCCGCGGCCACCGCGTTCGCGCAGACCTACTGGCAGCTGCTGGTCTTCCGCGGCCTGGGCGGGATCGGCTCCACCATGTTCACGGTCTCCGCGATGGGGCTGATCGTCCGGCTCTCCCCGCGGACCATGCGCGGGCGGGTCTCCGGCTACTACGCGACGGCGTTCCTGCTGGGCGGCATCCTGGGCCCCGTGCTCGGCGGCGCGCTGGCCGGGCTGGGGATGCACGCGCCGTTCCTGATCTACGCCGCGGCACTGTTCGTGGCCGTGCTCGTGGTGTGGCTGCGGCTCAAGGACGAGACGCTCGGGGCCAGGCGAGGCGCGGCCACCCAGCCGGTCATGCGGGTCCGGGACGCGCTCGACGCCGGGGCGTACCGCGCCGCGCTCGCCTCCAGCTTCTCCACGGGGTGGACCGCGATGGGCGTGCGCGTGGCTCTCGTTCCGCTGCTGGCCACGCAGATCGTGGGCGAGGGCCCCGCCGTCGCCGGGCTGGCACTGGCCCTGTTCGCGGTGGGCAACGCGTGCGCGCTGACGGTGACCGGCAGGCTCACGGACCGGTGGGGGCGCAAACCCCTGGTTCTCACGGGACTCGTGGTGTGCGGCGTGGCAACCATCGGGGTGGGACTCAGCTCCACCGTGGTGGCCTTCGCCGTGCTCTCACTGCTCGCGGGCGTGGGATCCGGCACGCTGAACCCCGGCCAGCAGGCGGCCGTGGCCGACGTGATCGGTCCGGACCGTGCCGGCGGCAAGGTGCTGTCCCGCTACCAGATGTGCGCGGACGCCGGGCAGATCGCCGGGCCGATCATCGCCGGAGCACTCGCGGACGCCGCCGGCTTCGGGTGGGCGTTCGGGGTCTCCGGGGCCCTCATGCTGATCGCCGCCCTCGCCTGGTTGCCGGTGCGGGAGACGGCGCCGGACGCGACACGGACGGAGACGAAGGAGTGAGGGCACGATGAGGACGAAGCGTTCGTCGTCGAGCACCACGAGCTACAACGTGCTCGGCTTCTTCCTCGGTTATGTGCTTCGCGGCGTCCTGGGACAGCTCCTGTTCCAGAGTCTGGGGCTGCCCTTCTCACGGAGCTGCTGACCGGGGCCGTCGTCGTGCTGCTGTTCATGGTGGCGCTGCGCTGCGTCATCCTCCCGTGGCTCGGTCGAAAACCCTCCCGGTACCCTCCACGCGCAGTGACAAGTGGTCGTCCACGGCTGACTCCGCTTCTGTCCCGACGGCGATCGAGAAGGCCCTGCACGAGCACGATCCCCGTGTGCGAGCACGGAAGGATGACACGGGCACTGAGCTTCACGCGGCCATTGGTGCTGACGCCGTCGTCCGTATCAGGGGCTCGGGATCACAGGAGGACTCGCCCG
This sequence comes from Kocuria sp. UBA5001, assembly GCF_002398425.1. Classification (NCBI taxonomy): domain Bacteria; kingdom Bacillati; phylum Actinomycetota; class Actinomycetes; order Micrococcales; family Micrococcaceae; genus Kocuria; species Kocuria sp. UBA5001. Next base: position 108,104 of record NZ_DGYR01000021.1, on the reverse strand, counting down.
CCGGAGGCCGACACGGGCCGGCGGCGCGACCGCGCGTCGCCGTCAGCGGTTTGTGACTAGCGCAACTGCGAGAGCTGCTGGCCCACCACCAGGCTCACGCCGTCGCCGCGCATGGACACCCCGTAGAGGGCGTCCGCGATCTCCATCGTGCGCTTCTGGTGGGTCACGATGATCAGCTGCGAGCTCTCCTTGAGCTGCTCGAAGATGGATAGCAGCCGCCCCAGGTTGCGGTCGTCCAGGGCGGCCTCGACCTCGTCCATCACGTAGAACGGGGACGGGCGGGCCTTGAAGATGGCCACCAGCAGGGCGATGGCGGTCAGGGAGCGCTCGCCGCCGGAGAGCAGCGAGAGCCGCTTGATCTTCTTCCCGGCGGGACGGGCCTCGACCTCCACGCCGGAGTTGAGCATGTCGTCGGGATCCGTGAGCCGCAGCCGCCCCTCGCCGCCCGGGAACAGGGTGGCGAACACGGAGACGAACTGCTCGGCGGTGTCCCGGTAGGCCTGCGTGAACACCTCTTCCACGTGCCGGTCCACGTCCCGGATGATGTTGCGCAGGTCCGTGCGGGAGTTCTTGACGTCCTCCAGCTGGGTGACCAGGAACGTGTGACGCTCCTCCAGCGCCGCGAACTCCTCGAGCGCGAGCGGGTTGACCTTGCCGAGCGCCTTGAGCTGCTTCTGCGCGCGCTGCAGCCGGACCTCTTGCTCCTCCCTGCGGAACGGCGCGCCGGGGTCGGTCATCTTCGGCAGCTCGAGCTGTCGCGGAGTGTCCTCCTCCTCGGCCCGCTGTGCCTCCTCCAGAACCACGTCCGCGTCAGGCACCGGCAGATGCGGCCCGTAGTGGTCCACCAGGAAGTCCGGGGTCAGCCCGAGCTCCTCGAGCGCGGTGGTCTCCAGCCCCTCGAGCCGAGCGCGCCGCTGCGCGAGGTCGAGCTCCGCGCGGTGCAGCTGCTCCGTGATCTGGGCCAGGTCCTTCGTGACCTCGTCGCGTTCCGCGCGCAGCCGCTGGGCGGCCTCGTCGAGTCCGGCGCGCCGGGTCTCGATCTCGTCCCGCTCGGCGGCGGCCTCACGGGTCGCCTCCTCCGCTCGCGCCCGCAGGTGCTCCGCAGCCGTGGCGACGGCGAACGCGACCCGGGCCTGCACCCGGCGTCGCTCAGCGCGGCGGGCAGCCTCGGCCTGCGCGGCCCGCTCGGAGCGGGCGGCCCTGGCCTGTGCCTCGGCACGTGACGCCGCGTGGCGCTGCTGCTCCTCGAGCCCGCGCAGCGCGAGCCGGGCCTCGGTCTCCGCCTCCCGGGCGGCGCGCGCGGCGGCCTCGGCGCGGTCCTTCGCCGCGGCAGCTGCCAGCTGCTCACGTTCGAGGTCATCCTCGTCCCCGGTCTCCGCGGACTCGGCGCGCTCGACGGCGCGGCGCAGCTCGTCGTCGCGCTGGGACAGCCGCTGCTCGGCCGTGGCGAGGACGTCCCGGCGGCGCTGCAGCTCGGAGTCCGCCGACGACGCCGTGGCCTCTGCCCTGCTCAGCGCCGCTCCTGCTGCAGCGGCCTCCTTCTGGGACCGGGTGGACTCCTGCCCGGCCTCCCGCGCCGCGGCGACGGCTCGCGCGCGCCGCGCCTCCGCGCGTTCGGCCTCACGGGCGGCCTGCTCGGCAGCGTCCCGCAGCTCGGCGGTGCGGGACTCCGCCTGTTCGATCAGCGCGTAGAGCTCCAGCGGTCCCGCAGCCTCCGCCGCACCGCCCTGCGCCCGGTGCCGGGAGTACACGCTGCCGTCGCTCGTGGCAACGCGCACCGCGTTGGCCGTGCTCTCGTCCCGCGAGCGCGCGAGTTCCAGCACCCGCACAGCCGTCTCCGCATCAGGGGCGAGGACGGTGGTCGCCAGTTCGGCGCGCACCGCCGCGAGCACCCGGGCGGCGTCCCCGCCGGTCTCCCCCGCGCGCACGACCTCGGCGGCGCCCACGCAGCCCTCCGGAAGGGTGAGCCGGGCGACGGCCGGGTCCCGGGCGTCGTCGTCCCCTCCTGAGATCACGAGGTGCGCCCGGCCCTGCCCCGTCTCCGTGAGCTGCGCGAAGACGCGCGCCGCCGCGGTGTGCGAGGAGACGGCGAGCGCTTCCGACCACGGCCCGAGGGCCGCGGCAACGGCGCGCTCCCACCCGGGGGTCACGCGCACGGCCCGCGGCACCTCACCCAGGACGGGGACCACGTCCGCCACGGAGGCGGAGCCGTCCGGCTGGCGCACGGACTGGCGCAGCGTCTCCAGACGCACGGTGTTGGTCTTCAGCTCGCTCGCGGCGGCCTGCCTGCGGGACTCCGCGGCGCGGCTCTCGCGCTGGGCGGCCTCGGCGGCCTCCTCTGCCTCCCGTGCCCGGTCGCCCGCCTGCTGGGCCCGGGCGGCCGTGGTCTCCGCCGCCTCCGCGAGGGATGAGGTCTCCAACCGGGCCCTCTCGGCGCGCGCCACGACCTCCGTGATCTCGGTGCGCACGCGCTCCACGTCCGCCTCCGCGGCGGTCAGCCCGGAGCGCGCGGCGGTGACCGCCGCGGCGAGCCGGGCCTGGCCCTCCCGCCGGTCCGAGGCACGCCGCACGAGCTCCGCGGAGTGGGCCTCGGCCGTGCGAGCCGCGTCCTCTGCCGACTCCTTTGCCGCGTGCTCGCGGTCCAGGGTCTGCTGGGCCTCCGCGACCCGTTCCGCGAGCCGCTCGGCCTCGGCGAGCGTGCGCGCGGCCTGCTCCTCGAGGGCGCCCGCGTCCCGCCCCTGGGGAGCGGGCTCCTCCGCGCTGCCCAGCAGCCGACGCCGCTCCCCCGCGAGCGCGGACAGCGCCCGGAAGCGGTCCCGCACGGTGCTCAGCTCGTACCAGCTGGTGCGCGCGGCGTTCAGCGCGGGGGCGGTGTGCGCAGCCCGGGTCTCGGTCTCCTGCAGCCGCTCCGCGAGCGCGGCGGCGGACTTCTCCAGCTCGTCCCTGCGACGCCGGGCCTCCGTGCTCGCCCCCTGGTCCGTGTCCATTCCCGCGCGGGCGGCCACGAGGTCGTCGGCGAGCAGGCGGGCGCGGGCGTCCCGCACGTCGTACTGGATCCGCTGCGCCTTGCGCGCGGTGCGGGCCTGCCGCCCGAGCGGGGTCAGCTGACGCTGGATCTCCCCGGTGAGGTCCTCGAGCCGGTCCAGGTTCGCCTGCACGGACTCGAGCTTGCGCAGGGTCTTCTCCTTGCGGCGCCGGTGCTTGAGGATCCCCGAGGCCTCCTCGATGAAGCCGCGGCGGTCCTCGGGCGTGGCCTGCAGGATCCGGTCCAGCTGCCCCTGTCCCACGATCACGTGCATCTCACGGCCCAGCCCGGAGTCCGAGAGCAGCTCCTGGATGTCCAGCAGCCGGCACGAGCGACCGTTGATCGCGTACTCGGAGCCGCCCGAGCGGAAGAGCGTGCGGGAGATCGTGACCTCGGAGTACTCGATCGGCAGTGCACCGTCCGCGTTGTCGATGGTCAGTGAGACGTGTGCGCGCCCCAGGGCGGCACGGCCGGAGGTGCCCGCGAAGATGACGTCCTCCATCTTCCCGCCGCGCAGCGACTTGGCGCCCTGCTCGCCCATCACCCAGGCGAGGGCGTCTACCACGTTGGACTTGCCCGAGCCGTTGGGCCCCACCACGGCGGTGACCCCGGGCTCGAAGTCGAAGGTGGTGGCGGAGGCGAAGGACTTGAAACCACGCACGGTGAGTGTCTTCAAGTGCACGCCGGGGGTCTCCTGTGTCGAGCTGGTGGACGCTCAGGCGGGCGGCAGGGGGCGCCGGGCCCACGCGGAGCGCGCGCTGCGGGGGTGGAAGCGAGTCTACCCGGCGCCACCCGCGGACCCGGGCCCGGCGACGTCGCCCGTGCCTGCCCGCTCCAGCCACTTCCCCGGGTGGCCACGGTCCGCGTGGCCTGGGCGTTCATCCGCAACTGGGCCAACGCCTCGCGCGGGCGGAGAAACCTGTCAGAATCGGCCGTTAGACTGGGCCGGTCCTACCCGCTTGTTCACCCGAGCGCCGAGGCTCGTCGCGACCGATTCCTTGACCGTACGGGTGGCGTCTGATCGAAAGCGCCACATTGACCGGTAACTCCACCATCGCAAACCGCAACGCCGCCATCCTGTCCGTGACCAAGACGGAGGCGGACGTGGTCATCCCGTCCACCCGGTTCGATGAGGAGTTGGAGCACACCTTCAAGCGCCTGCGGATGCCCAAGGGGCTGCTGGAGCGGCTCGCTGGCATCAAGGAGCGCCGCGGGTGGGCCCCCGGTCGGCACTTCACGGACGGCGCCACGGAGGCCGGGGAGGCCGCGCTGCAGCAGGCTGGGATCCGACCGGAGCAGATCGGGCTGTTCATCAACGCGTCGGTCACACGCGACAACTACGAGCCCGCGGTGGCCGTGGGCATCCACGAGCGACTGGGACTGCCCAGCTCGGCCCTGAACTTCGACATGACCAACGCGTGTCTGGGCTTCGTCAACGCCCTCACCGTGGCCTCGTCCATGATCGACGCCGGTGCGATCGAATACGCCCTGGTGGTCGCCGGAGAGGATCCCTCCCCATGGCACGAGGCGGCACTCGCCCGGCTGAGCCAGGACGGCATCACCCGCGACCAGGTGGTCCAGGAGTTCGCGACCCTCACCCTCGGCTGCGGTGCGGCCGCGGCCGTGGTGGGCCCCGCGGACCGCCACCCGGACGGGCACCGGATCGTCGGCTCCGTCACCCGGGCCGGTACCGAGTTCAGCCGGCTGTGCATCGGAGGCGGGGACGGCATGTTCACGGATGCCACCGGGTTGCTCAACCACGGCGTGGGCCTCGTCGTGGAGGCCTGGCTGGACGCCGAGAAGGACGGCTGGGACTGGCGGGACATGGACTCCTACGTCACCCACCAGGTCTCCAACTCGCACACGAACAAGCTCATCGCGGACATGGGTCTGGACCCCGAGCGGGTCCCCCTGACCTTCCCCTACTGGGGCAACGTGGCCGCCGCCGCCCTGCCCATGACGCTCGCCCTCGAGGCCGAGCGACTGGAGCCCGGTGCCCGGGTGCTGTGCCTGGGAGTGGGCTCGGGCCTGAACACGACCCTCATGGAAATCGCCTGGTGAGCGCCCCAGAGAACGGAGCCGCACGCATGACCTCCTCCCCCTCCTCCTGCCCCGACGACGCCGCCCGGCTGCCGTTCACGGAGACTCCCCTCCCCGGTGTGGACCCCGCGTGGTCCCGTGTGGTCACCGTGGCCTCCACCGCCCCGGTGGAGCCGGTGCCTGGCCGCAAGCGCCGCTGGCACCTGCTCGACAACGGACAGGCCCTCTCCGCCGCCGGGCGCACGCCCCAGGGCGTCGTCCTCGCCGTGCACGGCAACCCCACATGGTCCTACCTGTGGCGCGACGTCGTCCGGGCCGCCACCGAGACCGAGCGGCCCTGGCGCGTGGTGGCCGTGGACCAGCTGGACATGGGCTTCTCCGAGCGCACCGGGCTCTTCCGCCGCCTCGAGGACCGAGTGACGGACCTCGGCGACCTCACCCGGGAGATCGGCCTCGACACCGCCGGGCTGCCCGTGGTCACCCTCGCGCACGACTGGGGCGGTCTGATCTCGCAGGGCTGGGCCCAGGAGCACCCCGAGATCCACGCCGCGACCGTCATGACCAACACCGCCGTGCACCACGACGACGCCGAGCCGATCCCCTCCGCGCTGCGACTGGCCCTGAACAAGGCCGTGCACGGGCCCGTGACCACTGGTTCCACCGCGTTCCTGGACACCACGCTCGCCCTGTGCGATCCCGCGCCGTCCAAGGACGTCAGGAAGGCGTACAAGGCGCCCTACACGACCCGTGAGCGCCGCGAGGGCATCGCGCACTTCGTCGCCGACATCCCCGCACCACCGGAGCACCCGTCCCACGCGGCGTACGAGCGGATCGCGGGTCGGATGAGCGCCCGCGAGGTCCCCACCCTGCTGCTGTGGGGCACCGGGGACCCGGTGTTCCAGCAGCGCTACCTCGAGGACCTCATGCACCGCGCGCCCCACGCGGACGTCCACCGCTACGAGGGCGCCAAGCACCTGGTGCCCGAGGCACGGGACATCTCCACAGCGATTCTGACCTGGCTGGACGAGCGCTTCGGCGGCGTCGACCCCGTGGTCGAGTCCCACCGTGACCGCCGCGCCCGTGGCCGGGCCGCGTTCGTCCCCTTCTTCGCGGAGCTGGAAGCCCGCCGCAACGACGACACCCCAGCCGTGGTGGACATGGGCCCGGTGACCGGGACCGTGGACGGCTCCGCGCCCGAGCTGAACATCGAGCGCAGCGTCACGTGGGCGCAGCTGTCCGCCTCCGTGGACCGGCTCGCCGTGGCCCTGCTGCGCACCGGCGTACGCCCGGGCGACCGTGTGAACCTCATGGTTCCCCCGGGCTCCATGCTCACCACGCTGATCTACGCGTGCCTGCGCATCGGCGCCGTGATCGTGGTCGCGGACCAGGGGCTCGGGCGCAAGGGGCTCACCCGCGCGCTGAAGGGCTCCTCCCCGCAGTGGTTCGTGGGCATCCGCAAGGCACTCGTGGGTGCCCGTGCCCTCGGGTGGCCGGGACGGCGGATCGCCGCGGACTCCCTGGACCCCGTCTCCAAGAAGCTGCTCGGCGTGGAGCACACCGTGGCGGAGCTCATGGATTCGGTCACGAGCGTGGACCCCGCCGAGATCCCCGCCGTGGACCCGGACGCCGAGGCCGCCGTGCTCTTCACCTCCGGCTCCACCGGCCCGGCCAAGGGCGTGGTCTACACCCACCGCCAGATGGCGGGGATGCGGGACACCATCCGGGACACCTACGGCCTGCGCGCCGGAACCGGCCTGGTGGCCGGCTTCGCGCCGTTCGCTCTGCTCGGCCCTGCGCTGGGTGCGGCGTCCGTGACCCCGGACATGGACGTCACGAGCCCCAAGACCCTCACGGCACAGGCGCTGGCGGAGGCCACCATGGCCATCCGGGCGACCGCGGTGTTCGCGTCCCCCGCGGCCATCGAGAACGTGCTGGCCACCGCTGACGCGCTCTCCCCCGCCGAGCGGGACGCCCTGGCCCGGGTGGACCTCATGCTCTCCGCGGGAGCCCCGATCCCCGAGCAGCTGCTCGCGCGGCTGCAGGAGCTCATGCCCGCCGCCGAGCTGCACACCCCGTACGGGATGACCGAGGCCCTGCCGCTCACGGATGTCAGCCTGGACGTGATCCGGGCGGCCCGCGAGGACGCGCAGCGCGGCGTCGACGGCGCGGGCCGCGGCGTGTGCGTCGGCACCCCGGTCGAGGGTGCCGAGCTCGGCGTCCTGCCGCTGACGGCGGACGGCTCCGTGTCGGACGAGATCGTCACCACGCCCGGTGTGACCGGCGAGATCGTGGCCCGTGCGCCGCACGCCAAGGACCACTACGACCGGCTGTGGATCACCGAGCGGGAGTCGGACCTGACCCCCGGCTGGCACCGCACCGGGGACGTCGGGCACTTCGACGCCCGGGAGCGGCTCTGGTACGAGGGCCGGCTCGCGCACGTGATCACCATGGCGCAGGGCCCCGTCTCCTCGGTGGCCGCCGAGCACGCCGCGCAGACCGTGCCCGGCGTGGGCCGCGTGGCCGTGGTCGGTGTCGGCCCCGTGGGCTCGCAGTCCGCGGTGGCCGTGATCGAAACGGAGCCCCGCGCCGAGAAGCCGCACCTCGCGCCCGCCGAGCTGAGCGAGCGTGTGCGGGCCACGGTGGACTTCGCCACCGGGCTGCCCGTGAGCGCGGTGCTGGTCGTCCCCGAGCAGCCCACCGACATCCGCCACAACTCCAAGATCGACCGGACCGCGTTGAGTGGCTGGGCCGAGCGCGCCCTGTCCACCGGAAAGCTGAGTGACCTGTGAGCGACGACCAGACCCGCGGCCGCCACCGCGCCGCTGACCCCCGTCCCGCCGACCCGGAGCCGCCCCGCACGGACTCCACCCCGGCCAGCGCAGACCGCGTGGCGGGTTCCGTCCAGATCGCGGACCCCGAGCGCGACGGCGCCACCGCCACGCAGGGCACCCTGGACGGCACCGGCCGCACCGCCCTGGTGACGGGCGCGTCCGGGATGCTCGGCGGCGACGTCGCCCGCGTCCTGCTCGCGCGCGGCTGGAAGGTGCGCGTGTTCCAGCGCGGCCACGCCGCGGTGGCCGAGCGCGAGGGCGTGGACGAGGTGCTGGGCTCGGTGACCGAACCCGAGGACGTGGCCCGCGCGCTCGACGGCGTGGACGACGTCATCCACCTCGCCGCGAAGGTCTCCTTCACGGGCGAGTGGTCCGAGTTCGTGCGCGTGAACGTGACCGGCACGCGCGTGCTGCTGTGCCAGGCGCAGAACGCCGGGGTGCACAACGTGGTGTTCGTGTCCTCCCCGTCCGTGGCGCACGAGGGCGTTTCCATCGAGGGCGCGGGTGCGGAGCCCGCCAACCCGGAAAAGGCCCGCGGCAACTACGCCCGCTCCAAGGCCGCGGCCGAGCTGCTGGCTCTGAGCATGGACGGCCAGCGCGAGCTCAAGGTGGCCGCGGTGCGCCCGCACATCGTGTGGGGTCCCGGGGACACGCAGCTCGTGGAGCGCGTGGTGGACCGTGCGGCCGCCGGACGCATGCCGGACCTGGACCACGGCGCCGCGATGATCGACACCACCTACATCGACAACGCGTCCGAGGCGATCGTGCGCGCGCTCGAGCGGATCGACGCCGTGCACGGCCGCGCGCTCGTGGTCACCAATGGCGAACCGCGCCCCGTGGGCGAGCTCGTGGCCCGCATGTGCGCCGCCGCGGACGTCCCCGCTCCCACGCGGTCGATCCCGGGCGGCGTGGCGCGCTTCGCGGGCCGCATGATCGAGAAGGTCTGGCCGCACATCCCCGCGAGGTTCCGTGGCGGGGACGACGAGCCGCCCATGACCGAGTTCCTCGCCGAGCAGATGTCGACCGCGCACTGGTTCGACCAGCGCGAGACGCGCGAGCTGCTCGACTGGACGCCGTCCGTGAGCCTGGACGAGGGCTTTGCGCGGCTCGCGGCGTACTACAAGGACCACCCACGCCCCAGCAGGGACACCGGCTCCACGTCCCTCGACCGCGTGGAGGAAGTGGCTGACGACCAGCGCGCCCGCGCGGAGGACTCCTCTGTGGCCTCGGAGGCCAAGGACAGCGGCGTGACCACGGACCTGCAGAGCGTGCGGGACCGGTAGGTTCCCCGTCTCCTGGCTGCGGAGACGACGACGGCGGGCGGTCCCCTTCCGGGGCCGCCCGCCGTTCTCTTGTTCCGGCGTGTCTGTCACCACGACGAAGACCGTCTACTGACCAGCTTCTACGGCCGCGCCCGCCGCGGCTTCCGCTGGCACCGCGAGCAGCGGTACGAGGACCGGTTCGCGAACTTCTCGCGCACGATGACGCCGTCGAGGCCGGCCTCCTCGCAGCGGTGGCACGGCTCCCCCGCACGGCCGTAGGCGTTCAGGGACCGGGCGAAGTAGCCCGACTCGCCGTTCACGTTGACGTACAGCGAGTCGAAGCTCGTGCCGCCCGCGTCCAGGGCACGACGCATGACCTGCTGGCAGGCTTCCACGAGTTCCCGCGTGCGCGGTGCGGTCATGGTCTCCGTGGGTGCAGCCCAGTGCAGCCGGGCAGCCCACAGTGCCTCGTCCGCGTAGATGTTGCCGATCCCGGAGATGAGCCCCTGGTCCAGCAGGGCGCGCTTCAACCCCGTGCGGCGTCGTCGCAGGGCGGCGTGGAACGCGTCGACGTCAAAGAGCGGGTCCAGCGGATCACGGGCGATGTGGAAGGCGTGCTCCGGGATGGTGCCCTGGCCATCAGCGCTGGGGACGAGCGGGTCCAGGAGCATCCCGCCGAAGATCCGCTGGTCCACGAACCGTGCCTGCTCGGGCAGCGGAGAACCGTCTGAGGCCACAGCGGGTGAGAGTCCCAGCCTGATCCGTTCGTGGCGCGGGGCCGGCTGATCCGCGGAGGCGACGAGCAGCTGCCCGCTCATCCCCAGGTGCACGAGCAGCGCGCGGGAGGGCTCGGCTTCGGAGGGGGCGCGCACGGGCAGCCACAGGAACTTCCCGCGGCGCTGCGCGGCGTCCACCGTGAGCCCGGTCAGGCTCTCCTGGAAGTCCAGCACGCCTGCCGTGTAGCGGCGCAGTGACCGCGCGTCGAAAACCTGCACGGAGTCGATCGTCCGACCCACGATCCACCGCTCGACGCCGCGGCGCACCACCTCCACCTCGGGCAGCTCGGGCACGGAGGCCTCAGCTCTTCGAGGGGAAGCGGGCGGCGATCGTCTCGCACGCGGCGGCAGCGGCGGCGCGCTCGGCGGCCTTCTTGGAGGTGCCCTCGCCGTGGCCGAGCACCTCGCCGTTCACCACGGCGTCGGCGGTGAAGTGGCGCTCGTGGTCCGGGCCGGTGCCCTTGACCTCGTAGCGGACGGTGCCCAGGCCGTGCTGGGCGACCAGCTCGACGATCTGGGTCTTCCAGTCTTTGCCCTCGTGCAGCACGCGGGTGTCCTCCAGCAGCGGGACCATCATGCGCAGCACGAGGTCGCGCGCGGGAACGGGCCCCTGGGACTCGTACACGGCTCCGATCACGGCCTCCGTGGTGTCCGCGAGGATGGACGCCTTCTCGTTGCCGTGGGTGCGGATCTCTCCCTTGCCCAGGCGGATGTGCGGGCCCAGACCGAGGGTGCGGGCCACACCGGCCAGCGCCCGGGCCGAGACCACGGAGGCCCGCAGCTTGGCGAGCCGCCCCTCGTCCCAGTCCGGGTAGCGGTGGTAGATCTCGTCCGTCACGGCGAGCTGCAGGACGGCGTCGCCCAGGAACTCCAGGCGCTCGTTGTGCAACTCCCCGGTGTGCTCGTAGGCGTAGGAACGGTGCGTCAGCGCAATGCGAAGCGTCTCGGTGTCGATATCGACACCGAGACGCTCAAGCAGTTCGCCGGAATCCGGCAACGTTGCCACGTTACGCGTCAGCGACCTTGCGACCCTTGTACTCGTAGAACAAGGGGGTGCCGGCGGAATCGGAGACCAGCTTGGCCTGGTGCGGCAGGCTGTAGCTGACCTTGCCGTTCTCGACGGTCTTCACCAGCTGGGGGGCTTGCGCCTTCCACTGCGAACGACGCATCCGCGTATTCGCACGGGACATTTTCCGCTTGGGAACAGCCACGGCTATCTCTCTTCTCTCGTGTCGGTTGTCGGCTCCGACGTGTCGGCATCCTGATCCGGCTTGGTCAGCAGCCCCTGCAGGGCGGACCAGCGGGGATCCGTCACGTCGTGGTGGTGGTCCGGGTCGTTCTCGAGCCGTGCGCCGCACTGGGCGCACAGGCCCGGGCAGTCGGCCCGGCACACCGGTTGGAACGGCAGCTGAGTGATCACTGCGTCCCGAAGCATCGGTTCGAGGTCGATCTCCTCGTCCGTCACCTCATACACTTGCTCGTCCTCGACGTTCTCGTCACCCTTGGGGGACGGTTCGAAGACGAAAAGCTCTTGCACGTCGACCGGTAGTTCGTAGTCAATGGGGTCGAGGCACCTGCTGCACTCCCCGTGAACACTGACGATCACGGTTCCGCTGACCAGAATACCGTCGTGGACGGATTCCAGCCGCAGCTGCAGATCCATGGGCGCGCCCTCGGGGGAACCGATGAGCGCCGTCCCGAAATCCTTCGGTGCGGGGACCTCGACGTCCAGGGTTTCCATGGTCCCCGGGCGGTGTTCGAGCTCCCTGACACCGAATGCGAGGGATGAACTGTTGCGGTGATTCACGAAACTCCTGGCGTACGACACTGGCCGACAGACCATCTTAGCACGCGGTGGGCCCCTGTTCACATCGCGCCTCCCCGTGGACGACGACGTCGCCGTCCACGTTCCCGTCGAGCATCGCCTTCGTAGGTCCCCGTGATCCGACGAGACGGGAGGCCGCGGCGCGCGGCGTCGTTGCCCGCCAGTCCGAGGGCCGGCGGGTGCGCACTCAGCGGGTGCGAATCGCGTGCAGCACCTGGGGCGGCACGAACGAGGAGACGTCTCCGCCGAGTGCCGCGACCTCCATCACGAGTGAGGAGGACACGTGCAGCAGCGAGGGTTCCCCCGGCAGGAACACCGTCTCGACGCCGGTGAGCGAGCGGTTCATGGTGGCCATGGGCAGCTCGTAGTCGTAGTCCGCGCCGTTGCGCAGCCCCTTGACGAGGGCCACGGCCTCCCGTCGCTGCGCGTAGTCGGCGATCAGACCGGACTCCAGGGGCTCCACCACCACGCCGGGTTCGTCCGCGAAGACCTCGCGGACCAGCGCGATCCTCTCCTGCTCCGTGAACCGGTGGGTCTTGTGCGGGTTGGTGGACACCGCCACGACCACCTCGTCGAAGAGGCGGGCGGCACGGCGGATTACCGAGCAGTGTCCCAGGTGCAGCGGATCGAAGGACCCCGGGCAGATGGCGCGTTTCATGGCACCACCCTAGCCGTGGCCCGGCGATGCGGGTGTGTCCCCGATGGTTCCTACACTGGGTCCATGACCGGCACCGCACAGAACCGACCGAACGCCGCGAGCTCCTCGGGTGAGGACCCCCGCCGCCCCGCACCGTGGCAGCGCATGGCTGCCGGCGGCGGCCTGCTGGATCCCTCCGGCCAGCTGCGCTCCACGATCTTTGAGGAGATGACCGCGCTGGCCCGCCGCACGGGTTCGGCGAACCTGGGCCAGGGCTTCCCGGACTTTGACCCGCCGGCCGAGATGGTGGCCGCCGCGGTGGACGCTCTGCACGCCGGCCACCACCAGTACGCTCCGATCGTGGGCGTCCCCGCGCTGCGGGAGGCGGTGGCCACGCACCAGCGCGAGCACTACGGACTCGACCTGGACCCGGACGGCCAGGTGACCGTGTGCGCCGGCGCCACCGAGGGGATGACCGCCGCCCTGCTGGCTTTGCTGCAGCCCGGGGACGAGGTGGTCGTCTTCGAGCCCCACTACGACCTCTACGGTGCCGTGGTCGAGTTCGCCGGGGCCACCACAGTCCCCGTTCCGCTGCTGCCGCCGACCTTCGTACCGGATCCGGACGACGTCCGCGCGGCCTTCTCCCCGCGCACCCGCGCGGTGGTCCTCAACGACCCCCACAACCCCACCGGCACGGTGGCCTCCCGGGAGTTCAAGCAGCAGCTCGTGGAGCTCGCCACCGAGTTCGACGCCGTCATCCTGACCGACGAGGTCTACGAGCACCTGCGCTACAACGGGCCGCACGAGCCCATTGCCCAACTCCCGGGAGCTGCGGGTCGCACCCTCACGGTGTCTTCGGCGGGCAAGACGTTCTCCGCCACGGGCTGGCGCGTGGGCTGGGTCAGCGGCCCGCGGGACCTCGTGCGCGGGGTGACGGCCGTGAAGACCTACCTCTCCCACAGCGCCGCCGCGCCCCTGCAGCACGCCGTGGCGTCCGTGCTGACCTCACCCGCCGGGTTCTACGAGCGGCTGCTCGAGGACTACCGCGAGCGCCGGGACGTGCTGGTTTCCGGTCTGCACGCCGCCGGGCTGAACCCGCCGATGCCAGCAGGCACGTTCTTCGCCGTCGCGGACGTCAGCGACCTCTACCCGCTGGCCGGGGTGCAGGACGCCGAAGGCCTCGCGCACCACTGGGCCGAGACGGTGGGCGTGGTGGGCATCCCCGTGTCCGCGTTCGTGGGCCCGGGCAACCGCGGGCTCTACTCGGACTGGCTGCGCCTGGCCTTCTGCAAGCGCACGGACGTGCTGCGCGGTGCGATGGCGGGACTGGTGGCCACCGTCTGAGGCGGGGCCTACTCAGCCGCCGCGGCGTCGTCCTCCGCCTCGAGGTACCACAGCCGCGTCTCGCCGTGGTTGCTGACTTCGAAGCGCTGCAGCCCGGCCGGCCACACCGGCTCCTCGGTACGTGCCGAGCGCTCCACCACGACGACGCCGCCCGGGCCGAGCCTGCCCCTGAGCAGGGACAGGGTGCGGACCAGCTCGTCGTTCTCCAGGGGGTAGGGCGGGTCCACGAGCACGAGGTCCCAGCGGTGGAACGGGGCGCGCCCCAGGTAGCCGCCCACTGAGGACTGCACCGTGGTGATGTGGGTGTCCGGGCACGACGCCGCCAGGGTCGCCGCGTTCTCACGGCACACCCGCGCGGCGGGTCCCGCGCGCTCCACGAGCGTCACGGTCGCCGCCCCGCGGCTCGCAGCCTCGAGCCCGAGGGCCCCCGAGCCCGCGAAGAGGTCCAGGACGCGGGCGCCGTCGCACATGCCCCACGCGTCCAGGCGCGCGAACAGGGACTCCTTGACCCGGTCCGTGGTCGGTCGGGTCGCGGAGCCCGGTACGGACTTCAGGCGCTGGCCACCGGCACGGCCGGCAATGATGCGTGTCATCCTCGCTCCAGGAATGCTTCTCGGTCCTCGTCCAGCACGCGGGCGATCGCCTCGCGCAGGTGCGGGTGGTTGGTGAGCTGCGGGTCCTCGGCCACCACGGCCTCGGCGGCGGTGCGGGCGCGGGCCACCAGGGCCTCGTCGCGCAGCACCCCCACCCAGCGCAAGCCGGAGCGGCCACCGGACTGGGAGGCACCCAGGATGTCGCCCTCCCGGCGCAGCCGCAGGTCCACCTCGGCGAGCTCGAAGCCGTCCGTGGTCGCGGCCACGGCGTCCAGGCGCGCGCGGGACGGGTGGTCCGGTGCCACGCGGGTCACGAGCAGGCACGTGCTCGCGTGCTCCCCGCGCCCGATCCGCCCGCGTAGCTGATGCAGCTGGGAGATCCCGAAGCGCTCCGGGTCCACCACGACCATCAGGGTGGCGTTCGGGACGTCCACCCCGACCTCCACCACGGTGGTGGAGACGAGCACGTCCACGTCCCCCTCCGCGAACTGCGCCATGGTCCGGGCCTTGTCCTGGGTCTCCTGGCGTCCGTGCAGCACCCGCACGCAAGCACCGCGCAACTCCGGCCGCGCCGCAACCAGCTCGGCGAGCCACGTGACCGTAGCGGCCTCCGGCTCGTCCTCCTGGGTCTCCAGGGACTCCCGCAGACTCGTGAATGACGGCACCGCGGCGTCGTCGCCGATCTTCGGCGCCACCACGTAGACCTGGCGGCCGTTGGCCACGTGCTCAGCGGCGAGCTCCCAGACCCGGCGTTCCCACGCAGGGCCGTGCTCCGCGAGACCCACCACGTGGGTCTCGATCGGGCGGCGCCCACCCGGCAGCTCCCGCAGCGTGCTGACGTCCAGGTCGCCGAAGACGGTCATGGCCACGGTGCGCGGGATGGGGGTGGCCGTCATCACGAGGGTGTGGGGGCTCTGGCCCGCTTTGTCCCGCAGGGCATCCCGCTGCTCCACGCCGAAGCGGTGCTGCTCGTCCACCACGGCCAGTCCGAGGTCCGCGAACTGGACGGCCTCCTGAATCAGGGCGTGGGTGCCCACGACGATCCCGGCGGCACCGCTCGCGATGTCCAGCAGCGCCTTGCGCCGGGCCGTGGCGCCCATGCTCCCGGTGAGCAGCGTGACCTCGGTGGCGTGCTCGTCCCCGCCCAGCCTGCCCGGCATGGCCAGCGGGCCAAGGGCACGGGTGATCTTCTCGTGGTGCTGGGTGGCGAGCACCTCGGTGGGCGCGAGCATGGCCGCCTGACCGCCGCTGTCCACCACCTGCAGCATGGCCCGCAGCGCCACCACCGTCTTGCCGGAGCCCACATCACCCTGCAGCAGGCGGTTCATGGGCGCGGTGCCCGCGAGCTCTGCCGCGATCTGCTCCCCCACCTTGCGCTGGCCGCGGGTGAGGTCGAACGACAGACCGGCGTCGAAGCGTGCGAGGATGCCGTCCGCCAGAACGGGGCGCGGGTCCACCGGGTGCGAGGCGTGCTCGGCACGGCGACGGCGCAGCTCGGCCTGCAGCACGAACGCCTCCTGGAAGCGGAAGCGGCGCTGAGCGGACTCGTACGCGGCCACGGAGTCGGGCCGGTGCAGGTCTCGGTAGGCGTCGCCCGGGGGCGGCAGCTTCTCCACAACCACCACCTCCGACGGCAGCGGGTCCACGAGGGAGTCGAGGTCCGCGGTGAGCAGGACCTGGTGGACCACCTTCGCGATCCGCGGCGTCGTGAGCTTGGCCGTCTCCGGGTAGACCGGAATGGGCAGCAGCTCGCCGTCCGGCGAACGGTCGAGTGACTCGGGCGTGTCCACGGGGGCGTAGTCCGCCCCGGCCATGGACAGCGTGCCGCGGTAGAACTCGGGCTTGCCCGTGAACAGGGCCAGTGAGCCCACGGAAAGGTCCTTCTGGGCCGAGTAGGCGTTGAAGAACGTGATCTTCAGGCTCGCACCCGTGTCGTCCGAGACGACCACGTCCGTGAGACTTCGGCGCGGGTCGCTGCGCATCCGTCGGGTGCTCGAGCTCTCCACCCGCGCCACGAACGAGGTCCGCTCCCCCGCCACGAGCTCCGAGAGGGCCTGGATCTTCCCGCGCCTGATGTAGCGCCGCGGGGCGTGGTCCAGCAGCTGGCCCACCGTGGTGATGCCCAGCTCCTTCTCGAGCAGGGCCACGGTGGAGCGCGGCGAGGAGCCGGGGACGTAGCGGGTCAGCGGCTGGTCGAGGACCCCGGCGAAGGCGCTGACACCGGCACCCCCGCGGGCGGTCACCGGGGCTCCACCGCGAGGGAGGTAACCGTGACGTTGCGGGCCTTGCCGCGGCGTCGCATCAGCTCCAGGGCGGTCTCCGGGTCCGTGACGTGCACGTGGACGCGCCACGTGTAGCCGTCCTCCTGCTCGCTCACGGCGCTGACGATGACGCTGTCACCGGCGTCGTCCAGCTCATGGCGCAGCTCTGCGGCGTCCAGGGCGGGCAGGTCCATGGTGCCCATGACCTCCCAGCCTTCCAGCTGATCCTGGGGTTCGCTCGTCAGTGGAAGCGCGTGCTGGCGCACGATCGCGGTCACGGGGTCCTCGAAACCCTCGTCCCCGCCGAGCTCCGCCCGCAGGGTAGCGAGGATCACGAGCATGCCGAGGGCACCGGAGTCCACCGTACCGCGCTCGGTGAGCACGGGGATCTGCTCCACGGTGTCCACGACCGCCTGAGCGCACGAGGCCAGCATGAGGTCCAGCCACTCGACGAGCTGCTGGTTCGAGCCCTCGGCGCTCGTGTCCGGGAGGGGCACCTCACCGGCGGCCTGCAGCACGGAGAGCATGGTGCCGGGCACGGGGTCTGTGAGGGCGGAGGAGCAACGGACCCTGGCCGCCGTGAAGGCATCCCTGAGCTGCTCCGCGGTCAGCCGCACGCTGCCCTCCACGGCGTGGCCCATGGCGGTGAGCGTCAGGGCCGCCAGCATCCCGGAGTTGCCCCGTGCCTCCTCAAGGGCGGCCTGGCCCGCGTAGAGCAGCAGCTCCCCGACGTCCCTGCCCTCGATCAGGTGGGCGGCCTGCGCGGCGTGGCCCAGGGTGACGCTGAGGTTTGCCCCGGTGTCCGCGTCCGCGACAGGAAAGACGTTGAGGTTGTCCAGCACGTCCGCGTGATCGCACAGACCGCGATGGGCGGCGTCGAGCCAGCTGCGCACCTCTTCGGTGGACGATCCGGGCTTACGGCTCAAAATGATCCCATCCTTCAACGACGTCGAACCCGAACCACTGCCTCGGGGACTGTCCCGCGATCGTGACGGCCGGGCCCTCGCGATGCTGCCCGCGCGCGTCGCAACCCGCCGGCGCTGAACTGCCGGACCGGGCCCGCGCGGGGGCCGCGGGCGCACACGAGCCTATCGCACGGACCTCCGGGGGCAGAGGGGAATCCACAGGCAGCACGGCGAGCAGACCGTGGTCCTCACCGCCGGTGAGCAGCCACTGCCACGGGTCCGTGCCCACGACCCACGCCGCCGGCTCCAGCTGCGCCAGAGCGGCCTCCAGTGCGGTGGGATCGAGGTCGATGTGCACCCCGCTGGCCTCGGCGATCCTTCGGGCGTCCCGCAGCAGGCCGTCCGAGACGTCCAGCATGGCGGTGGCCCCGGCACGGGCGAGCTCGACCCCGCTGCCCACCGGTGGGCGGGGTCGCAACTGGGCCGCGCTCAGAGTCCTGCGCAGCTCCCCGGGCACCTCGTCCCACCGGCCGGGCACGGGCGTCAGGAGGGCGTCGAGCCCCGCGGCGGCGTGGCCGAGCACGCCGGTGTGCACGAGCGTTCCCCCGCCCCCGGCGCCGCCGCGCAGCACAGGGGCCAGCTCGCAGCGTCCCAGCACGGTGGCGGTGACCGAGAGCTCCCGGCCTCGCCCGAGGTCCCCTCCCACGAGGGCGCACTCCGTGGCACCAAGCTCCTCGAACGCGCGGGAGAGACCGTCGGCGAAGTCCGTGACCCACTGCACCGGGGTGTCCCCGGGCAGGGTGAGGGAGACGACGACCGCGGTGGGCGTGGCACCCATGGCCGCCACGTCCGCAAGGTTCTGCGCCGCGCACTTGCGGCCGAGGTCCCAGCCCGTGGTGCGGTCTCCGCTGGGCCACACCGCCAGGAAGTCCTGCCCCGCGGTCAGCGTGTCCGTGGTGACGACCACTCTGCCACCGGGTGTGGCCACCACGGCACAGTCGTCCCCCGGTCCGGTGAGCACGTGCGGGCCGTGCGTGGTGGCGACGGGCAGGAACGCCCGCAGCAGCTGCGACTCACTCACCTGGGACACGGTGGCCCCCGGCGGTGTCGCGGACTCGTGCGTCATACGTCTCACCCTAGCCACACCCTCCGACGCGCATTACGCGCCCGCTCCACCGCCTATCCTGGATGCCATGGTTCTCCCCTCCCCACACCGCCGCCCGTCGTTCCGGAAATCGGTCGGGGTTCGGGCCCGTGTTCAGGACGACGCGCAGGTTCAGGCGCAGGACACGGGGCTCCCGGCCTCGCGGCGCTTCCGCGGCACCAGGCCCCTCGGGGAGAGGCTTCCGGGCACGGCCCGGACGACCGGGCACCCTGCTCGCGGCGCGGCGTCCTCGCGGGCACGACGCCGCACGGCGGGGCTCGGCGCGCTCGTCGCCGGAACGCTCGCACTCACGGGCTGCGGATCGAGCGTGACCGTGGAGAGCGCCCCGCACGCCACGGACCCGCAGTGCGCCTCGGTGATGCTGGCGATGCCTGACGTCGTCAGCGACCTAGACCGCCGCGAGACGTCCAGCCAGGGGACCACCGCGTACGGGGACCCCTCCGCGATGATCGTGCGCTGCGGGGTGGACGAGCCGGGCCCCACCACGGACCCGTGCACCAACGTCAACGGCGTGGACTGGCTGATCTCCGAGGTCGAGGACCAGAAGGACCAGTGGCGCGCCGTGACCTACGGGCGCTCCCCCGCCACGGAGGTGCTCTTCGACGGAAGCCGAGTGCCCTCCTCCACGGCACTGGTGGACACCGGGTCCGCCGTGCAGAGCGTTCCCCAGACCCGCCAGTGCCTCTCCGTCAAGGACACCCTGGAGCAGCAGGGACAGTCCTGACCCGGCGCTCACGTCACCGGGTCAGGATGTTCCGGGGCGCAGGAGCAGAGGAACGCGACCGAACGCGGACGCCGGACCCGCCGCGCAGGGGGGGTCACTCGCTCAGCGCAGCCCCACGGGCCGTTCGAGCGCGAGCGTGATGAGCTCGTCGATCAGCTCGCTGTACTCCAGCCCGCTCGCGGCCCACATGCGGGGGTACATGGAGATGGGCGTGAAGCCGGGCATGGTGTTGATCTCATTGATGACCACGCGGTTGTCCGCAGTGACGAAGAAGTCGCAGCGAGCGAGTCCCTCACCGTCCACGGCGTTGAAGGCCCGCACGGCGTCGCGGCGCAGGGTCTTGATCACCTCGTCCGGCAGCCGTGCGGGGCAGGAGAGGGTGGCGCCGTCGTCCTCCACGTACTTGGCGTCGAAGTCGTAGAAGTCGTGGCCCTGGACCTCGATCTCCCCGGGCAGGGACGCGCGAGCGGGCTCCGTCCCGTGATCCCCCAGGACGGCGCACTCGATCTCCCGGCCCTCGAGGCCCGCTTCGACGACGACCTTCAGGTCGTGCTCCCGCGCCGTCTCCATGGCGGCGTCCAGCTGCGACATCTCGTCCACCCGTGTAATGCCGAAGGACGATCCCGCGCGCGCCGGCTTCACGAACACCGGGAACCCCAGCGCCTCGATCCGCTCGCGCACACCCTCACGGTCCGTGCGCCACATCCGGTCCGGGACCACCGTGTAGGGGCCCACCTCGAGCCCGGCGGCCTCGAAAGCGATCTTCATGAAGTGCTTGTCCATGCCGATCGCGGAGGCGGCGACACCGCACCCCACGTAGGGCAGGTCCGCGAGCTCGAGCATCCCCTGGAGGGTGCCGTCCTCGCCGAACGGCCCGTGCAGCAGGGGGAAGACGGCGTCCACGTGGCGACCCCTCGTGAGCGGTGCCCCGAACTCGCCGGAGTCGTGGATCAGCAGGCGGTTGTCGCCGGCCTGCAGGGGAAGGCTCACACGGCGCTCCCCGACCGGCAGCTGCGCCAGGGGCGTCTCCTCCAGCAGCGCCTCCAGCTCCTCCTGTGAGAACAGGAACCATGCGCCGTCCCGGGAGATCCCCACGCTCACGACGTCCCACTTGTCCCGGTCGATCGCGCGTAGCACGGACCGGGCGGTGATGAGGGACACGGAGTGCTCGGAGGAGCGGCCACCGAACACGACCGCCACGCACGGCCTCTCGCCCTGCGCGGTGGCCTCGGCGGTCTCGTGGCTGGTGCTCATGCGGTATTCCCTTCGGATTTCAGGTCTCGGCCCAGCAGCTTGGGGGCCAGTTCGTCCACCGGGGCGCCGTCGCGCAGCACGCTCACGACGGCGTCCGTGATGGGCATGTCCACGCCGTGGCGCTGCGCGAGGGTGAGGACGGCGGGCGCCGAGGTGATGCCCTCGGCGGTCTGGGTCATGGCGTCCTGCACCTGGGCGAGCGTGAGGCCCGCCCCCAGGAGCCTGCCGGCGGTGCGGTTGCGGGACAGGGACGAGGAGCATGTGGCCACGAGGTCACCCATGCCGGAGAGCCCTGACAGCGTGGTGAGGTCCCCGCCCAGTGCGAGAGCCAGCCGGGTGGTCTCCGCGAGACCGCGCGTCATCACGGAGGCCTTCGAGTTGTCCCCGTAGCCGCGACCGTCGCAGATCCCCACGCACAGGGCGATCACGTTCTTCACGAGTCCGCCGATCTCCGTGCCCACCACATCCGCGTTGGTGTACGGACGGAAGTACGGGGCGGCACAGCAAAGGGCGACCCATGCCGCGGTCCCGTGCTCCGGGGCGGCCACGACCGACGCCGTGGGCTCCTCCCGAGCGATCTCCATGGCGAGGTTCGGTCCGGAGAGCACACAGGTGCGCCCTGCCCACTCCTCCTGCGAACCGGCCGCGTGCGCGCCGAGCACCTGCGCGATCACCTCGGTCATGCGCAGACCCGTGGTGGACTCCAGCCCCTTGGCGAGGGACAGCACGACGGCGTCCGGGTCCAGGTGCGGGGCGGCCACCGTCAGCTGCGCGCGCAGCGACTGGGCGGGGATCGCGGCGACCACGAGTCCCGCACCCTCCAGGGCCGCCGGGAGGTCGCTCGAGTACTCGAGCCCCTCCGGCAGGTCCACGCCCGGCACGTAGCGCTCGTTGCGGTGCTCGCGGGAGAGGGTGGCCATTGCCTCAGGGGAACGGCCCCACAGGCACACGGTGCGCTCGGCACCGGCGTCCGCGGCGGCGTCGGCGAGGACCTTCGCGAAGGTGGTGCCCCACGACCCGGCGCCCAGCACGGTGATCTTGGCGGGTCCAGCCTCGGAGCGCGGCACGGTGGCGGAGGTGGCGGGAGGTGTCCCGTCGGTACGTGTCACGGTGCCACGCTCCCGCCGGCGTTCCCGAGCGGGGCGCCCGGGTCTGGAGCGGGTGCGCTGCCGGGCGCCGCGTCCGAGGCGAGACGGGTCTCTGCGGGCGAGGCGCCGTCGCCGGCCGTGCCAGCCACGTCCATCGACGCCGCGCCAGCGGTCACTGCTCCCGGCTGCCGCGCCGCGCCACGGCGGGGGTCGAAGGGCTCCGGCGGCGGGGTCTCGCCGCGCAGCTCGCCCGTGAGTCTGGTGACGGCGGCCATGATCACCTCGGTGGCGCGCCCGAGCTCCTCGGGGGACGGGTGACCGGAACGTACGAGCCCGCCGGGCACGAGATCCTGTGCACGAAGCGGCTCGCCGATGACACCCGTGACCCTCTTGGGGGGCCACGCACTGAACGTGCGGTGTCCCTGCGGATCCCGGTACAGGATCTCCTGGTCCCCCCAGTGCGCCATCGGCACCACGGGAACACCCGTCTCCAGCGCCAGGCGGGCTGCACCGGTGCGACCACGCATGGGCCACATGCCCGGGTCCCTCGTGATGGTGCCCTCCGGGTACACGATGATCGCGCCGCCACTGTCCAGCTCCGCGCGCGCGGCCACCAGGGAGTCCTTGGCCCGCGAGGTGCCGCGGTACACGGGAACCTGGCCGGTCCGCCGGATCACGGAGCCCATCACGGGGACGCGGAACAGGGATTCCTTGGCAAGGAACCGCGGCATGATCCCGGCCTTGTAGACGGGGTACGCCACGGTGATGGGGTCGATCTCCGTGAGGTGGTTGGCCACCACCACGAAGCCGCCCTGCGCGGGGAAGTTCTCCTGCCCGCTCCAGCGCGGCACGGCGAGCGCCCGGTAGACGGGGATCACCATGCCCGCCAGCACGCGGAACACGCGGCGCTGGGAGGTCCTGCTCATGGGTTCATCCACTCCTCGGTGGGCAGCAGGCGCCGTCTCCCGGGGAGGCGCTGGCCGCTGTGGGATGCTTCGTGGGCCACGTCGGCCAACGCAGGTTCGGGGCGCCGACGACGCCGCGGCGTCACGACTCCTCGACGACGAAGTTCGCGCCGAGCCCGTCGAGCTTGTCGGTGAAGTGCTCGTAACCGCGTTTGATAAGCTCCACACCCGTCACCTGGGACACGCCCTCGGCGGTCAGCGCGGCGATCAGGTGCGAGAAGCCGCCACGCAGGTCCGGGATGTGGATGTCCGTGGCGTGCAGAGGCGTGGGTCCGGAGATCACGGCGGAGTGCAGGAAGTTGCGCTGCCCGAAGCGGCAGGGCACGGAGCCCAGGCACTCGCGGTGCAGCTGGATGACGGATCCCATGCGGTTGAGCGCGCGGGTGAAGCCGAAGCGGTTCTCGTAGACCGTCTCGTGGACGATCGACACGCCCTTGGCCTGGGTCAGCACCACCACGAGCGGCTGCTGCCAGTCGGTCATGAAACCGGGGTGCACGTCCGTCTCCACGATCAGCGGGTTCAGGTCCCCGCCGGGGTGGTAGAAGCGGATGCCGTCCTCGCGGATGTCCAGCCCGCCGCCCACCTTCCGGAAGGTGTTCAGGAACGTCATCATGTCCGCCTGCTTGGCGCCGGCCACGAAGATGTCGCCGCCGGTCGCGAGCGCCGCTGAGCCCCACGACGCCGCCTCCATGCGGTCCGGCAGCGCGCTGTGCACATAGCCCGTGAGCTCGGGGACACCCTCGATGCGGATCACACGGTCTGTCTGGACCGTGATGAGCGCACCCATCTTCTGCAGGATGGCGATCAGGTCCATGATCTCGGGCTCGGTGGCCGCTCCGCGCAGCTCGGTGTGGCCCTCCGCGCGCGTGGCGGTCAGCAGCACCTGCTCTGTGGCACCCACGGACGGGTACGGCAGGTCGATCTTCGCGCCCTGCAGCCCGTGCGGGGCGCTCATCCGGATGCCGGAGTCGAGCTTGTCCACCTTGGCGCCGAAGTTGCGCAGCACCTCAAGGTGGTAGTTGATGGGCCGGTCCCCGATCCGGCAGCCGCCGAGATCGGGGATGAAGGCCTCACCGAGCGCGTGCAGCAGGGGTCCGCACAGCAGGATCGGGATCCGGGA
The DNA here is from genome assembly GCF_002398425.1 of Kocuria sp. UBA5001. NCBI lineage: Bacteria > Bacillati > Actinomycetota > Actinomycetes > Micrococcales > Micrococcaceae > Kocuria > Kocuria sp. UBA5001. The sequence goes on along the minus strand of NZ_DGYR01000021.1, from coordinate 84,289 downwards.
GTCCCCGGCGTGGGCGTCGATGTCCGAGTGTCGGGCGCGCGTGACATTGGTTGGATCGAGAGTGAGCTGCCCGAGGGCGTCGTCACGCGTGACGTCCACGCCGTGCAGCGCGAGCAGGTCCGTGACGACCTCGACGTCCTTGATCTCGGGCACGTTGCCGAGCGTGGACGGCGTGGACCCGAGGAGTGCGGCCACCATGGCCTTCGGAACGAGGTTCTTGGCGCCGCGTACCGTCACCTGACCCGACAGCGGCACGCCGCCGGTGATGCGCAGAGAAGTCATGACCTACCGATCTGGGGAAGCGTCGCCCGCACGCGGAACGCGCACGAGACCTCGACATTCTACCGACTCGCGGCGGGCCCCGGTCCAGTCACCGCTCAGGTTCGAGCGGGCAGCGTGGTGGGCTTGAACGCTGGGCGGGTGCGCTCGTAGGCCTCGATGTCCTCCTCCTGCTGAAGGGTCAGCCCGATGTCGTCCAGGCCCTCCATGAGCCGCCAGCGCGTGTAGTCGTCGATCTGGAACGGCACGGTCACCGGCCCGCACGTGACGGTGCGGGACTCCAGGTCCACGCGGACCTCGATGCCCGGCTGCTCCTCCATGAGCTTCCACAGCAGCTCCACGTCCGACTGCTCCACCTGCGCCGCGAGCAGCCCCTGCTTGCCGGAGTTGCCGCGGAATATGTCCGCGAAGCGCGAGGAGATGACGGCCTTGAAACCGTAGTCCCGCAGCGCCCAGACGGCGTGCTCGCGGGAGGAGCCCGTGCCGAAGTCCGAGCCGGCCACCAGCACGGAGGCGTTCTCGTACTCGGGGCGGTTGAGCACGAAGTCCGGATTCTTGCGCCACCCGGCGAACAGGGCGTCCTCGAAGCCGGTCTTGGTGATGCGCTTGAGGAAGACGGCGGGGATGATCTGGTCCGTGTCCACATTGGACTGCTTCAACGGCGCGGCCACGCCGGTGTGGGTGGAGAACTTCTCCATGGCGGTGTCCTTCAGTAGCTGGTGCGGTGGTCGGGGCTGCGGAGCTCAGGCCATGGGCTGGAGGCCGGACGGCACGGGCGCCGCGGCGCCGGCGGGCTCGAGGTCCGACGGCGCGCTGAGCGTGCCGCGCACGGCCGTGGCCGCGGCGACCACGGGCGAGACCAGGTGGGTGCGCCCACCCTTGCCCTGCCGACCCTCGAAGTTGCGGTTGGACGTGGAAGCGCACCGTTCCCCCGGGGCCAGCTGGTCCGGGTTCATGCCGAGGCACATGGAGCATCCCGCGAAGCGCCAGTCCGCGCCGAACTCGCGGAAGACCCGGTCGAGGCCCTCCGCCTCGGCCTGCAGCCGAACCCTGGCAGAGCCCGGGACCACCATCATGCGCACGTTCTCGGCCTTGCGGCGACCCTTGACGATCTCCGCGGCGGCGCGCAGGTCCTCGATCCGGGAGTTGGTGCACGAGCCCAGGAACACGGTGTCCACCGGGATCTCCTTCATGGGGGTGCCCGCCTCGAGGCCCATGTACTCCAGGGCGCGGCGCGCCGCGTCCTTCGCGTTGTCGTCCCCGACCTCCTCCGGGTCCGGGACGGGCTGCGACAGCGGCACGCCCTGGCCGGGGTTGGTGCCCCAGGTGACGAACGGCTCGAGCTCGTCCGCGTCGATGAACACCTCGCGGTCGAACGCCGCGCCCTCGTCCGTATGCAGCGTGCGCCAGTACTCGACGGCGGCGTCCCAGTCCTCGCCCTGCGGGGCGTGCGGGCGGCCCTGGACGTAGTCCATGGTGGTCTCGTCCGGGGCGATCATCCCCGCGCGGGCGCCGGCCTCGATGGACATGTTGCAGATGGTCATGCGCGCTTCCATGGACAGCGAGCGGATCGCCGAGCCGCGGTACTCGAGCACGTGGCCCTGACCGCCCCCCGTGCCGATCTTGGCGATCACGGCCAGGATGATGTCCTTGGAGCTGACGCCGGGCTTCAGCGTCCCTTCCACGTTGATGGCCATGGTCTTGAACGGGGCCAGGGAGAGCGTCTGCGTGGCCATCACGTGCTCCACCTCGGAGGTGCCGATGCCGAACGCCAGCGCGCCGAATGCGCCGTGCGTGGAGGTGTGGGAGTCCCCGCACACCACGGTCATCCCCGGCTGCGTCAGACCCAGCTGGGGGCCCACCACGTGCACGATGCCCTGCTCGGAGTCCCCCAGGGAGTGCAGGCGCACGCCGAACTCCTCGCAGTTGCGCCGCAGCGTCTCGATCTGCTTGCGGGAGGTCTCGTCCGCGATGGTCGAGAAAATGTTCTCGGTGGGGGTGTTGTGGTCCTCGGTGGCGATCGTGAGGTCCGTGCGGCGCAGGCCGCGCCCGGCCAGCCGCAGCCCCTCGAAGGCCTGCGGGCTCGTGACCTCGTGGAGCAGGTGGAGGTCGATGTAGATGAGGTCCGGGCGTCCCGCCTCGCCCTGGCGCACCAGGTGGTCGTTCCAGACCTTCTCGGCGAGGGTCCGCGGCGGGGTGGTCACGGCGGTCGTCGTCATCTCGTCTCTCCTGTTCTTGCTGCGGCGCCCCGGTGGCGGGCGGCTGCCCGTGGCGCTCCGGGTGCCGGAGGCGTCCTTTCGCACCATCGTCACCGCTGCCGGGCACCAGTTCCACTCCGCGAACTTGCTTCTCGAATTCTGAGACGGCAGTATCAGAAAATGGACACGACACACGCCATGGATCCGTCCGGCGCTCCCCTGGGCTCTCCGCTGGGCGGCCGGGGCACCGGCACCGCCATGCAGGAGGAGTCCTCCTTCTCACCATCCGGCGTGGGCGTGATCGACAAGGCCTCCCTGATCCTCGACGCGCTCGAGGCAGGCCCGGCTTCGCTCGCGGACCTCGTGGACGCCACCGGTCTCGCGCGCCCGACGGCGCACCGCCTGGCCGTCGCACTGGCCCACCACCGGCTCGTGGGCAGGGACGTGCAGGGCCGTTTTGTCCTCGGCTCGCGGCTCGTGGAGCTCGCCTCCGCGGCACGCGAGGACCGGCTGATCTCCGCGGCCGCCCCGGTGCTGCTGCAGCTGCGGGACAGCACCGGCGAGTCCTCGCAGGTTTTCCGCCGCCAGGGCGAGTGGCGCGTGTGCGTCGCGTCCGCGGAACGCCCGATCGGGCTGAGGGACACGATTCCCGTGGGCACCCAGCTGTCCATGAAGGCCGGTTCCGCCGCCCAGGTGCTCGTGGCGTGGGAAGACCACGCACGGCTCATCGAGGGCCTGCAGCACGCCCGGTTCTCCGCAACCACGCTCGCCGGGGTGCGACGTCGCGGCTGGGCGCAGTCGATCGGCGAGCGCGAGCCGGGCATCGCCTCGGTCTCGGCTCCCGTGCGGGGCCCCTCCGGGAGGGTGATCGCGGCCGTGTCCATCAGCGGCCCCATCGAGAGGCTGTCCAAGCAGCCCGGACAGAAGCACGCGGATGTCGTGGTCCAGGCCGCCCGTCAGCTCAGTGAGGCGGTGCGCGTCAGCGCGACGTGAGCCCCGCCCGCGCCACGGCGTCCGCGAACTCCCGGTGCGCCTCGAGCTCGCGGCGCACCGGTGCCTCCACGGACTCGGTGGCTGCCTCCCGCACCGAGCGCAGCAGGCGTCGTCGCACCCCCGAGGCGTGGACGCGGGACGCAAGGGACGCGAGCACCGCACCCGTGAGCGCGAGGAACAGTGCGAGGACCACACCGGTGAGGACCATCAGCGTGGGCACCGGCAGCGGGAAGTCCTGGACCGTGGGCGAGGGCGGCAGCTGGATCTGGAAGTACTGGGCCAGGAACAGCCCGAGCAGCCACAGCAGGCCCAGCACCGTGACGAGCATCGCGAGCCACTGCAGGAGGTCGAAGGCAAGCCACCACCACGACGAGCGGTGGGCCGAAAACTTCGTGCGGGCCACGGCCTGGTCGAGCGTGTCCGGCAGGCGGTGCTCGTTGGTGCGTGCAGCGGCCCTGACGCTGCGCCGCCACGGCTCGCCGGCCCCGGCGGAGACCTCGTCCGCGAAGCCGCGCACTGCGGAGTCCGCTGCCGCCCTGCGGGAGGCGTCCATCGCGGGTACCGAAGTGTGGTGCACCCCGGGGTCGGAAGTCTTCTCGTGGCTCTCGATGTGCAGGCGCTTGAGCGGGTCCTTGCGGAACCGGGAGAGCCAGCGGGTGGCGATCCACCCGGTGTGCCTGCCCGCCCTCAACCGGTAGGAGCGGGCAGCGGCGTCCGCGACCATCTCGATCCCCCCGGCGCGCGCGAGCCCCTCGGTGAGCCGTTCGCCCGCCGCCTTGTCGATGCCGTGCGGATCGCCCTGTCCCGCGGCATCCGCGAGCTCCCGGGCGGCGTGCTGCACGTCCGTCTCGAGCCGCTGCCCCGCCGCCGCACGCCCCGCGGCCACCGCGTGGATGCGCTCGCGCAGAAACTCGATGCCCTGTCCCGTGGCGGCCGAGACCGCCACGGGTGCGCTCTGCCCCGTGGCGGGCAGCCCGTCCTGGCGCACGAGGTCCGTGAGCGAGGCGAGCACGCCCGGCACGTCCCGTTCCGCGAGCCGGTCCGCCTGATTGAGCACCACCATGGTCACCGCCCCGTGCCGGGCGAGCGGCTGCACGAAGTCCTGGTGCAGCACGGCGTCCGCGTACTTCTGTGGGTCCACGACCCACACGACCACGTCCACCAGGCCCACCATGCGCTGCACGATCTGGCGGTGCTCACTGGTCACCGAGTCGAAGTCCGGCAGGTCCAGCAGCACGAGCCCACCCTGCGCTGTGCTCGCCCGCCGCCCGCTGCCGGTGGAGACGCTGAGTGCGGGGCCCACCACCCGGCGGTCGGCCACGTCAAGCCAGTCCAGCAGCGGCTGGCTGCCCTCCTCGCCCCAGATGGCGGCCAGGGGCTTCGACGTCGTGGGCCTGCGTGCCGCTGCGCGGGCCAGCTCCTGGCCAGCCACGGCGTTGAACAGCGTGGACTTCCCGGAGCCTGTGGCGCCGAAGAACCCCACCACCGTGTGGTCCGCGGACAGCGCACGCCGCTGCCCGGCCGTGTCGAGCGTGTGCCGGGCCCGCTGCACCACGTCCGCGTCCAGGCGGCCCTCCGCGATCTCGGTGGCCCGTGCGAGCCCCTCGATCCGTTCGGACAGGCTTACCGTCTCGTTCCGGGAACGGGGGCTCACAGGGCCTCACTCTCCCGGCGCACGAGCTCGGCCGCAGCATGCAGCTCCTGGGCGGTGGGGTGCTCCCCCAGCTCGTCGATGGAGTCCAGGAAGAGCTTGGCGCGCTGGTCCAGAAGGCCTTGGATGCGGGACTCAAGGTTGCTGCGCGCCTGGTCGCTCATGCGGCGCACGGCGTCCTCACCGAAGACGGCCTCGAGCAGCTTCATGCCCACCACACCGGAGCCGCCGGCGATCCCGACCTCCAGTCCCGTGAGCCCTCCGGTGGTCGAGAACACGGCGATCATCAGGATCACGGCCAGGGCGTTCACGCCCAGGGACATCGCCCGCGCACGCGTCCGCTTACCCGCACCCTCCTGCTGGATCATGAGCATCACGTCTGACTGCCAGGCGCGGATGCTCTCGGCCACCTGCTCGGGGTAGTCCGGTGGCAGGGCGGAGGCGTCCCGTCCCGCGAGCAGCACCTGCCCGGACGGCTCGTCCCGCCAGCGCCGCTCCGCGGACTCCGCGGCGCGCGCCGTGTTCTCCACGATCACCGCCTGCAGCCCGGTCTCGATGGCTTCCTCCACCCGCACCTCGGGCGTCGGCTGGCCCTTGAAGAACGCGGTCATCCGGTCCCGCACCCGGCCGATCCCGGCCTCCAGGCTGCGGAAGAACTCGCCGGTCCCCACGAAGTCCTGCCACCGGGAGAGCACCTCTCCGCGCAGCAGGGTGCCGTCCCGCGTGGAGTCCACGATCGCCCGCAGCGCCTCGCCGAAGGAGGTGGACACCTCCCGGCGCAGGTGCTCCTCGGTGCGCTGCTGCGCGGCGACGGCCTCGCCGGTGCGCTCGGTGGTGTCCGCCAGCTCGCGCACCGCTCCGCCGAGGGTGCGCGCCGCAATCTCGGAGCGCGCCTGGGCGTCCGCGCCGAGGCGTTCGAGCCACTCGCGCACCGGCTCCACCGCCGCCGCCGGAAGCATCCCGGTCTCGTTCAGCGGGGACTCGGTCACCACGAAGATCGGCGCGGCCCCGAGGCCCTCCTCGTCCAGCATCCGCCGGAGGTCATCCTCGATCTCCTTGGCGGAGGAAGCCTGCACCCGGTCCAACACCACGGCCACGGTGATGTCCCGGCCCGCGGCGTTGCGCAGCAGCTGCCACGGGACGGCGTCCGCGTAGCGGTTGGCGGTGGTGACGAACAGCCACAGGTCCGCTGCGGAGAGCAGCTGCGCGGCGAGCGCACGGTTGTCGTCGGAAATCGAGTCCACGTCCGGGGCGTCGAGGATCGCGAGCCCCTCGGGGATGTTCGTGTCCGCGAGCAGCACGAGGGACCCGGTGTCCTCGACGGTCCCGTCACCCGACTCCCCCGCGGGCGGCGTGTGCCCCGCGGCCACCACGGTGCCGTGCACCCTGGCCAGACGGGGCAGCACGCGCTGGGTGGTGAAGGCCCCGGCGTCGCTCGGGTGGTGGATCAGCAGCGGCCTGCGTGTGGTGGGGCGGATCGCCCCGGACCGGGTCACGGGGTGGCCCACGAGGGCGTTGACGAGCGTGGACTTCCCCGCCCCCGTTGAGCCTCCGACCACGGCGAGCAGGGGCGCGTCCAGGGAACGCACCCGGGGCAGCACGTAGTCGTCCAGCTGGGCGACGGCGCGGGCGGCGTCCTCTCGCTGCTGGGGCGCGCTGGCGGTGGCCAGTGGCAGGGTGGTTGAACGCAGGAGCTCGCGCGTGCCCTCCAGGGCCTCGATGAGCGGCACGGCCGGGGTCTCGTGGGTGTTCACACGGTCATTGTGCCAGCAGCTCGGCATGCCGCCGGCGCGCAGTGCCGACAACGCCGCGGAATCCGGACATGACAAAACCCCGGCTTCCGTGGAAACCGGGGTTTTGTGTCGCGTGACCCCAGCGGGATTCGAACCCGCGTTACCGCCGTGAGAGGGCGGCGTACTAGGCCGCTATACGATGGGGCCATGTACTTTTCGTGGGCCGCGTGAACTTTCCTGCGGCCCGGTTGACGCACCAAACAGTAACATCAACGGTGTGTTGTTCCAATTCGCCGTGTCAGGCTCAACAGAACGGTGTTCTCACACTCGCGAACGTCTCCATTCACGAGGAAGAATCGCTGGGATACCAGGACTCGAACCTAGAACGGCGGTACCAGAAACCGCTGTGTTGCCAATTACACCATATCCCAATGGCTGTCACCCGACTCGACTGCTCCGTGCCGCGCAACGAGCAACAACTATACCCATGTGCCGAGCGACTGCCAAACTGGGCCCCGGGGGTCCCCTCCGCACGGGAGGAGGCCCCCGGCCGCGCACCGTCGTGGGAGGACGGCGGCGGGTTCAGGACTCGAGCGTGTTCCGCAGGGCCCTGATCCGCGCCAGCGAGGAGTCCTTGCCGAGGATCTCAAGGGACTCGAACAGCGGCGGCGAGATGCGGCGGCCTGACACCGCGGTGCGCACGGGGCCGAATGCCAGGCGCGGCTTGATGCCGAGGCCGTCCACGATGGCCTCGCGCAGGGCTTCCTCGATGCTCGCGGCGGTGAACTCCGTGAGCGGCTCGAGCGCGGCGACGGCGGCGTCGAGGACCTGGGGTGCGCTGTCCTTGAGCTGCTTGGCGGCGTCCTCGGCCACGACGATCTCGTCGTCCGCGCGGAACAGGAACCCGAGCAGGCCCTCTGTCTCCCCGAGCAGGTTCATGCGCTCCTGGACGAGCGGTGCGGCGAGGTCGAGGATCTCGTTCTGCCGCGCGGTGAGGGTTTCCCCCACCAGGTCTGCCGCGCGCAGGTACGGGATCAGGCGGTCCCGGAAGTCCTGCGGGTCCAGCATGCGCACATGCGTGCCGTTGATCGCCGTGGCCTTCTTGACATCGAAGCGCGCGGGGTTGGCCAGGACGTCGTGGATGTCGAAGTTGGCCACGAGCTGCTCGACCGTGAAGATATCCTCGTCCGCGGACAGGGACCAGCCGAGCAGGGCCAGGTAGTTCAGCAGGCCCTCGGGGATGAACCCGTTGTCCCGGTGCAGGAAAAGATTGGACTCCGGATCCCGCTTGGACAGCTTCTTGTTGCCCTCGCCCATGACGTAGGGCAGATGGCCGAACTCGGGAATGAACTCGGCAACGCCGATGCCCATCAGCGCCCGGTAGAGGGCGATCTGGCGCGGGGTGGAGGAGAGCAGGTCCTCGCCGCGCAGCACCTGGGTGATACCCATCAGGGCGTCGTCCACCGGGTTCACGAGTGTGTAGAGCGGCTTGCCGTTGGCGCGGGCCACCACGAAGTCCGGGACGGAGCCGGCCTTGAACGTGATCTCCCCGCGCACGAGGTCCGTGAAGGAGATGTCCTCGTCCGGCATGCGCAGCCGCAGCACCGGCTGACGGCCCTCGGCGCGGTATGCGGCCTTCTGCTCCTCGGTGAGGTCGCGGTCGTAGTTGTCGTAGCCGCGCTTCGGGTCCTCGCCCCTGTCGCGGTGGCGCTGCTCGACCTCTGCGGGGGTCGAGAAGTCCTCGTAGACGTAGCCCGCATCCACCAGGCGCGCGAGCACGTCCTGGTAGATCTCGCCGCGCTGGGACTGCCGGTAGGGCTCGTGGGGACCGCCCACGTTCACGCCCTCGTCCCACGTGATGCCCAGCCAGCCGAGCGCTTCGAGGATCTGCTGGAAGCTCTCCTCGGAGTCGCGGGCGGCGTCCGTGTCCTCGATCCGGAACACCAGGGTGCCGCCGGTGTGGCGCGCCCACGCCCAGTTGAACAGGGCGGTGCGGATCAGGCCCACGTGCGGGGTGCCCGTGGGTGATGGGCAGAAGCGCACGCGCACGGGGGTGCCTTCGGGAACGTTGGGGTGCAAGGTCGCTGCGTCGTCAGTCATGATGGGCCCATTCTACGACGCCGCGCCCCGCCACCTCCCGGGCCGCGCGGCCGGGCTGTTGCGGCCGGGCTGTTGCGGCCGGGGGCGGCGCCAGGGTGCGGTGTCCGGGTTCCGTCCACAGGCCCTGTCCGGAGAAGCCGCGACGACCACGCGGCACCGCGGCGGCGGCGTCGACACGTCCGTGGTGGGGAACCCGGGTGCTACCGGCGCAGCACGGTGGTGAGCTCGCCGATCCCCTCGACGTCCACGCTCAACCGGTCGCCGTCGTCCACCGTCCCCACGCCGGCGGGGGTGCCCGTGAGGATCACGTCCCCGGGCAGCAGTGTGAAGGCCTCGGAGACGTAGGAGACCAGGGTGGGGACATCGAAGATCATGTCCTCGGTATTGCCGTCCTGCTTGAGCTCGCCGTTGACGCTGGAGCGCACCGACAGCGCGGAGGTGTCCAGCTCCGTCTCGATCCACGGGCCGAGTGGGCACGCGCCGTCGAAGCCCTTGGCCCGGGCCCACTGACCATCCGTGCGCTGGGCGTCACGCGCGGTGAGGTCGTTGGCGGCCGTGTAGCCGAACACCACCTCCGGAACCCGCTCCACCGGGACGTCCTTGCACATGCGACCGATCACCACGGCGAGCTCCGCCTCGTAGGAGACCTCCTCGGTCCAGGACGGCAGCGTGACGGGGTCACCGGGGCCGGAGACCGCGGTGTTCGGCTTGAAGAAAAGCAGCGGCCTGGTGGGAACGTCATTGCCCATCTCCCGGGCGTGGTCCGCGTAGTTGCGCCCCACGCACACGATCTTGGAGCGCGGGATCACCGGCGCGAGCAGGCGTGCCTCCGAGACGTCCACCGTGCGGTCCAGCTCCTGGACGCCCACGTAGAGCGGGTCCCCGGTGAGGTACTGCAGGGTCTCGTCCCCGGGCTCGCCGTGGACCGTGCCGTAGTGGATTTCGTTCTCGTGTGTGAAACGGGCGATACGCATGCTCACAGGCTACACAGCCGCCCCGGTCCCGGGGCACGGAACGGGGCGGCTGTGCGGTACCGCGAGGCGGTGCGGGGCAGGTGCTCAGACCAGGCGGGTCAGCCAGCCGTGGGTGTCCTCGGCTTTCCCCGTCTGGATGTCGAGCAGCTGCTGTCGAATGGACATGGTCACCTCACCGGGCTGTGCGTCGTCCGGGCCGATGGTCTCGTCGTGGCCCACGAGCTGGCGCACGGGGGCGATCACGGCCGCAGTGCCGCACGCGAAGACCTCCGTGAGGTGACCCGAGCGCACTCCCTCGCGCCACTCGTCCAGGGTGAAGGCGCGCTCCTCCACCGTCATGCCGCGCTCCCGTGCCAGCTGGATGACAGAGTCGCGGGTGATGCCTTCGAGGATGGTTCCGGTCAGCTCCGGGGTGACCAGACGGTTGTCGTCGAAGACGAAGAACACGTTCATCCCGCCGAGCTCCTCGATCGCGTCGTCGCGCTCGGGGTCCAGGAAGACCACCTGGCTGCAGCCGTGGGCGTCCCCCTCCATCTGGGCGACCAGCGACGCCGCGTAGTTGCCGCCGCACTTCGCGGCCCCCGTTCCACCCCTGCCGGCGCGGGCGTAGGTGCGCGAGAGCCAGATGTCCACGGGCTCCACGGAACCGAAGTAGTTCCCGGCCGGTGAGGCGATCACGGAGAACAGCGCCTGCCGGGAGGGGCGCACCCCCAGGAACGGCTCGGTGCCGATCATGAACGGGCGCAGGTACAGGGACTCCCCCTCCCCGGACGGAACCCACTGCTGGTCCTGGACCACGAGCTCTCTGATGGAGTCCACGAAGACCTCCTCGGGCAGCGTGGGCAGGGCAAGTCGCTGGGCGGAACGGTTCAGGCGCGCGGCGTTGGCCTCGGGGCGGAACGTCCACACCGAGCCGTCCGCATGCCGGTAGGCCTTCAGTCCCTCGAAAATCTCCTGGCCGTAGTGCAGCACCGCCGTGGACGGGTCCAGGCTCAGCGGGCCGTAGGGCTGCAACCGGGCGTTGTCCCACCGCCCCACGTTCTCCTGCACGTCCCCCTGCCAGTCGATGCACACCATGTGGTCGGTGAAGTGCTGCCCGAATCCCGGGTTCTCCAGGACGGCCTCGCGCACCTCGTCGGTGGCCGGGTGGGTGTTGAGCTGCTTGACGAATTCTGTGCTCACGGGTGTTCTCCTCTTGCCAACGTGTCCACGTCACCCGTCCGGCGGAGAGGGCAGGAACGCAGTCTTCTTCGTGCAGTATGCCGGGTCGGGCGCGCCCCGCCCAGGATCTGGGCCGCAGCCGGTCTCGGCGGGGGCGGATCTAGACGGCGGGCTCGCCGAGGAGGGCGACGACGTCATCCCCCACCTGGGACGTGCTGCGCGCGCTCGTGCCGCGCAGCTCCAGGTCCCGGCGCACCGCCCGCTCGACCCGCTCGGCCAGGTCCGCGTGGCCCAGGTGCTCGAGCATCATCGCGCCGGCCAGGATCGCGGCGGTGGGCTGGGCGGTGCCGGTCCCCGCAATGTCCGGCGCGGAACCGTGCACGGGCTCGAACATGGACGGCGCGGTGCGCTCGGCGTTGATGTTGCCACTCGGCGCGAGCCCGATGCCACCCGTCACTGCCCCTGCCTGGTCCGTGAGGATGTCCCCGAAGAGGTTGTCCGTGACGATCACGTCGAAGCGCGCGGGGTCCGTGGTCATGAAGATCGTGGCGGCGTCGATGTGCATGTAGTCCACCGCGACCTCGGGGAACTGCTCCGCGAACTCGTCCACGGTGCGCTGGTACAGGCGACCGGCGTTGACCAGCACGTTGTGCTTGTGCACCAGGGTCAGCTTCCTGCGCTCGCGGCTCGCGGCGAGCTCGAACGCGTAGCGCACCAGCCGGCGTACACCGTGGGCGGTGTTGACGGAGACCTCGGTGGCGATCTCGTGCTCGGTGCCCGTACGCAGGGTGCCGCCGTTGCCGGCGTAGAGCCCCTCCGTGCCCTCGCGCACGACCACGAAGTCGATCTCTCCCGGATTGGCCAGTGGACTCGTGGTCCCGGGGTAGAGCATGGCGGGGCGCAGGTTGACGAAGTGGTCGAAGCCGAACCGCAGCTTGAGCAGCAGGTCCCGCTCGAGGATCCCCGAGGGCACCCGCTTGTCGTTGGGTGCGGCACCCACGGCACCGAAGAGGATGGCGTCGTGGCCGCGCAGCCGCTCCATGGTGTCCTCGTTGAGGACCTCCCCGGTCTCGAGCCAGTGCTCAGCTCCGAGCGGGTAGGTGGTCTTCTCGAGCGTGACCCCGGCCGGACTGGTCACGGCGTCGAGCACCTTGACGGCCTCCGCAACAACCTCCGGCCCGATGCCGTCACCGGGAAGAACGGCGATCGAGTGGCTGCGGGCGGGTGCGGGGGCTGTCATTTCGCTCATGCGCTCAGCCTAGGCACGCCGTGCGCCCTCCATCCACATGCTGAACCGCTGTATCAGATAATGAGACGAGACGGCGGTGGGCACCCGTGACCTGTCCCTGGTGCCCACCGCCCCTCCACGGTTGAGCCAAGCTCAGCCCTGCAGCGCCTCCGGCTCCTCGTACCGGGGGAAGACCCCGGAGGGCTTGGGAAGCACGGTGCCCGGCGCGATGCGTGTGCCCAGGGCCTCGAAGCCACGGGCCTCTCCCTCGGGCTGGCCGAGCTGCTCCAGCAGGCGGGACATCGAGCCCGGCATGATCGGCTGCACCAGCAGGGCCACGATCCGCAGCACCTCGGCCGTCACGTACAGCACGGTGGCCATGCGCTCGGGGTCGGTCTTGCGCAGCACCCAGGGCTGCTGAGCGGTGAAGTACCGGTTGGCGGACGCGATGACCCGCCACACGGACTCCAGCCCGCGGTGGAACGCCAGGGAGTCGAACGCGGCCCGGTAGTCCGCCACCACGGCGTCGGCCTGAGCGAGCATCTCCCGGTCCTCCTGCGTGAACTCGCCCGGCTCCGGAACTGTGCCCTCGAGGTTCTTGGCGACCATGGACAGGCTGCGCTGGGCCAAGTTGCCGAGGTCGTTGGCGAGGTCCGAGTTGATGCGCCCGGCGATCGCGTCGTGCGAGTAGTTGCCGTCCTGGCCGAACGGCACCTCGCGCAGCAGGAAGAAGCGCAGCTGGTCCAGGCCGTACTCGGAGACCATGGCGTGCGGGTCGATCACATTGCCCACGGACTTTGACATCTTCTCGCCCTGGTTGAACAGGAACCCGTGGGCGAAGACCTTGCGCGGCAGCTCCAGGCCGGCGGACATCAGGAACGCCGGCCAGTACACGGCGTGGAAGCGCGCAATGTCCTTGCCGATCAGGTGCACGTGCGCGGGCCAGAACTGGCGGAACAGCGGGTCCTCGGTGGCCGGGTAGCCGAGCCCGGTGAGGTAGTTGGTCAGGGCGTCCACCCACACGTACATGACGTGGTCCGGGTTGCCCGGCACAGGAATCCCCCAGTCGAACGTGGTGCGCGAGATCGAGAGGTCCTGCAGCCCCCCGCCCACGAAGGACGCAACCTCGTGGGAGCGCGCCTCCGGCTGGACGAACCCGGTGCGGTACAGCTCCAGCAGGCGGTCCTGGTAGCGGGAGAGCCGGAAGAAGTAGCTCTCCTCCTCCGTCCACGTCAGCTCGGTGCCGGTTCCAATCGAGTAGCGCTGGCCGTCCGCGCGAACCTCGGTCTCGTCCTCGGCGTAGTAGGCCTCGTCCCGCACGGAGTACCACCCGGCGTACTTGTCCAGGTAGATGTCCCCGTTGGCCTCCATCCGCTTCCACAGCTCCTGCGAGGCCGCGCGGTGGTCATCGTCCGTGGTGCGGATGAAGCGGTCGTAGCTGATCCCCAGCTCGTCGTCCATGGCCCGGAAGCGCGCCGAGTTGGTGTCCGCGAGCTCCCGAGGCGTGGCGCCGAGCTGCTCCGCCGTCTGCTGCATCTTCTGGCCGTGCTCGTCCGTGCCGGTCTGGAACCGGGTGTCGAAGCCGTCCAGGCGCTTGAAGCGCGCCAGCGCGTCCGCGGCGATCGCCTCGTAGGCGTGGCCGATGTGCGGGGCCCCGTTCGGGTAGGAGATGGCGGTGGTCACGTAGAAGGGAGTCTGCTCAGTCACCCCACCACTCTATCGACCCCCGGGCACGACGTCGCCGCGGCGCCCTCCGTGGGGAGGGGCGCCGCGGCGAGGTCGTCGGGTCTCAGGCCGCGGCCCTCGCGGGGGCCACGGAACCAGCGCGGATCAGCGCGCGGCCGTGCCCTCGGTGTAGTCCTCGTCCGTCTGCTCCCACGCGAACAGCGAGCGCAGCTTGCGGCCCGTGGTCTCGATGGGGTGCTTCTCCTCCTTGGCGCGCAGCTCGGCGAACTCCTTGCCGCCGGAGGCCTGGTCCTTCATGAAGCGGTCCGCGAAGACGCCATCCTGGATGTCCTTCAGGACGTCCTGCATGCGCTCCTTCACGGAGGGGTCGATCACGCGGGGGCCGGAGACGTAGTCGCCGTACTCGGCGGTGTCCGAGATGGACCAGCGCTGCTTGGCAATGCCGCCCTCGACCATCAGGTCGACGATCAGCTTCAGTTCGTGGAGCACCTCGAAGTACGCGATCTCGGGCTGGTAACCGGCCTCGGTCAGGACCTCGAAGCCGTACTGGACCAGGTGGGACATGCCGCCGCACAGCACGGCCTGCTCACCGAAGAGGTCCGACTCGGTCTCCTCGGTGAAGGTCGTCTCGATGACGCCGGCGCGGGTGCCGCCGATGCCCTTCGCGTAGGACAGCGCGAGCTGCAGGGCCTGGCCGGAGGCGTCGACCTCCACGGCCACGAGGTCCGGCACGCCGCGCCCGGCCTCGAACTCGCGGCGCACGGTGTGGCCCGGGCCCTTGGGGGCAACCATGGCGACGTCCACGCCCTCGGGCGCCTCGATGTAGCCGAAGCGGATGTTGAAGCCGTGCGCGAAGAAGATCGCGTCGCCCTCTTCGAGGTTGTCCTTGATGGACTCGTTGAACACCTGGGCCTGGACCTGGTCCGGGGTCAGGATCATGATGACGTCGGCTTCCTTCGCGGCGTCCGCGATGGACAGCACGCGCAGGCCCTGGGCCTCGGCCTTGGCGCGGGATGTAGAGCCCTCGTTCAGGCCGATGCGGACGTCCACACCCGAGTCGCGCAGGTTCAGCGCGTGGGCGTGGCCCTGCGAGCCGTAGCCGATGACCGCCACGGAGCGGTTCTGGATGATCGAGAGGTCGGCGTCGTCGTTGTAGTAGATCTTGGCCATGAGCTTGCTCTGTCTCCTTGGATAGCGGGTGGGGTTGTGCGTGATCCGCGCTCCGCCGGGCGGCGGAGCCGGGATCGGGTCTGTGGGCGGCCCGCTCGCGCGGCCGCCGGTCAGTGGCGCAGGGCCCTGTCCGACATGGACTTGGGGCCGCGGCCCAGGGCCACGGTGCCGGCCCGGACGATCTCCCGGACTCCAAAGGGCTCCAGGACGTCCAGCAGGGCGTGGATCTTCTCGCGCGAACCCGTGGACTCGATCACCACGGACTCCGTGGAGACGTCCACGATGGTCGCGCGGAACAGGTCCGCCGCCTGCGTGACCTGCAGGCGCG
This sequence comes from Kocuria sp. UBA5001, assembly GCF_002398425.1. Classification (NCBI taxonomy): domain Bacteria; kingdom Bacillati; phylum Actinomycetota; class Actinomycetes; order Micrococcales; family Micrococcaceae; genus Kocuria; species Kocuria sp. UBA5001. Next base: position 68,788 of record NZ_DGYR01000021.1, on the reverse strand, counting down.
TGCTCGCGTCCGCGCGGACCTTGACCATGATGTGCTCTCGCTGCACCGAGGACTCGGCCGTGAGCTCCACGATCTTGATCACGTTGATCAGCTTGTTCAGCTGCTTGGTGACCTGCTCCAGCAGCTCACCGTCCGCGTCCACCACCACCGTGATGCGCGAGATCCCGGACAGTTCCGTGGGGCCCACGGCCAGCGAGTGGATGTTGAACGCACGCCGGGCGAAGAGCCCTGCCACGCGGGTCAGCACGCCCGGCTTGTCCTCCACCAGAACGGAAAGAGTGTGTCGGCTCATCGATCAGTCCTCCGTGTTCCACTCGGGCGTCATGTTGCGGGCGATCTGGATCTGGTCGTTGGACACACCCGCGGGGACCATCGGCCACACCATCGCGTCCGCCGAGACCACGAAGTCGATCACGACGGGCCGGTCGTTGATCTCCAGAGCCTCCTTGATGGTGGCGTCCACGTCCTCGTCCCGCTCGCAGCGCAGCGCCGCGCAGCCGTATGCCTCGGCGAGCTTCACGAAGTCCGGGACCCGGCGGGAGTTGTGCCCCGTGTTCAGCTCGGTGTTGGAGTAGCGACCGTCGTAGAACAGGGTCTGCCACTGCCGCACCATGCCGAGGGACGAGTTGTTGATGACCGCCACCTTGATCGGGATGTCGTTGATCACGCACGTGGCCAGTTCCTGGTTCGTCATCTGGAAGCAGCCGTCGCCGTCGATTGCCCACACCACCCGGTCCGGCTGGGACACCTTGGCACCCATGGCCGCGGGGACCGCGAAGCCCATGGTGCCCAGCCCGGCAGAGTTCAGCCACTGGCGGGGACGCTCGTAGTCCACGAACTGCGCGGACCACATCTGGTGCTGGCCCACACCCGCCGCGTACACGGCCTCGGGGCCCGTGAGGGCGGAGATCCGCTCGATCACGTGCTGTGGGCTGCCGTGGCCGTCGTCGGTGCTGGTGTAGCCCAGAGGGTACGTGTCCTTGAGCGTGTTCAGGGCGGACCACCACGCCTCGAGGTCGGACGTGCCGGACTCCTCGACCACCTCGCGCACGGCCTGCGTGAGGTCCGGGATCACGTGCCTGAGGTCCCCCACGATGGGCACGTCCGCCATCCGGTTCTTGGAGATCTCGGCCGGATCGATGTCCGCATGGATTACCTTGGCCCCGGGGGCGAAGGTGTCCAGCTGCCCGGTGACGCGGTCGTCGAAACGCGCGCCCAGTGTCACGAGAAGGTCCGACTGCTGCATCGCGAAGACCGCAGGCACCGTGCCGTGCATCCCCGGCATGCCCATGTTCTGCGGGTGCGAGTCCGGGAAGATGCCGCGGGCGGTCAGAGTGGTCACCACGGGGGCGCCTGTGAGCTCCGCGAGCTCCTTGAGCTCGTCCGCGACATCCGCGCGCATGGCGCCGCCGCCGGTGTAGAGCACGGGACGCTCGGCGGCCGCGATCATGCGTGCGGCCTCCTTGATCTGCTTGGAGTGACCGCGGGTCACCGGGCGGTACCCGGGCAGCTCCATGGCCGGGGGCCAGCTGAAAGTCATCGTGGCCTGCTGCGCGTCCTTCGCCACATCCACGAGGACCGGCCCGGGGCGCCCGGTCGAGGCCAGGTGGTAGGCCTCGGCGAGCACGCGCGGGATGTCCTGGGCGTTGGTGACCAGGTACGAGTGCTTGGTCACGGGCATCGTCATGCCCACGATGTCCGCCTCCTGGAAGGCGTCCGAGCCGATCGAGGAGCTGGCCACCTGGCCAGTGATCGCGAGCATCGGGATCGAGTCCATGTTTGCGTCGGCCAACGGGGTGACGAGGTTCGTGGCACCGGGTCCGGACGTCGCGATGCACACGCCCACACGACCCGAGGCCAGCGCGTAGCCCTCCGCCGCGTGGCCAGCCCCCTGCTCGTGGCGCACCAGGATGTGGTTGATCTTCTCGGTGTCCAGCAGGGGGTCGTAGGTCGGCAGGATCGCACCGCCCGGCAGGCCGAAGACGTCCGTCACGCCCAGCTGCTCGAGGGAGCGGATGATCGCCTGGGAGCCGGTCATCTCCTCGGGGCCCACGACCTCCGCCGCGGCGCCCGTCAGCCGTGCCGGGTCCGTCTCCGCGGCCTGGGCGACCGCGGCGGACGGCGCACGTCGCTGTGCCATCACCGCCGGTGAGATCGGCTGGTCCTTGCTCATAGTGCTGTGTCCTTACGTGCTGTGATGTGCGTGGCGCCGAGCGGGGTGGTGCGGGGCGGGAACGAGCGGGTGGGACGTCGTGGTACATGAAAAAGGCCCTGGCCACGGGTTCCGTGGGCTGAGGGCCTGGAGGGTGCGTGCTCGGTACGCCTCAGGCCCGGTGTCCAATGAGGACGACCGGTACGAGGTCAACGAGGGTGCGCAGTGCCGTATTCATGCCCTCATGGTGTGACGTGGGAAACCTCCGTGTCAATCCGCGGACACCCAGTCTCAGAATGTGGACACCAGAATGAGACGGGTGCGAGACACGGCGCCGCACTCGGGCTCCCGGGGCCTCCGGGGCTCAGTCCCGCGGCAGGTCGAGCCGTCCGGGCTGCACCAGGAACTGCGGGCTCCGCCCCTGCTGGAGGGCCTCGAGCTGTTCGAGCACCAGCTTGCGGATGCGGGGCCGGAAGGAGTCGTTCGAGCCACCGATGTGGGGCAGCACGATGGAACCCTCCGCCGCCATCAGCGCGTGGTCACCGGGCAGCGGCTCCGGGTCGACGACGTCGAGCGCGCACCGCAGGCGCCCGGCCGTCACCTCAGCCGTGAGGGCCGCCGTGTCCACCACGGCGCCGCGGCCCACGTTGACCACGAGTGCGCCGTCCGGCAGCAGGGAGAGCATCCACTCCCCCACGAGGTGCTCGGTGGCGTCGTTGAGGGGGAGCGCGAGGACCAGGATGTCGGTGCGCGGCAGGATCTCCTCCAGCTCGGCTACGCCGTGCACGCGCCCGGAGGCATCCTCCCTGGCGCTCGAGGCCACCCGGGTGACCTCCACCTCGAAGGGCTCCAGGCGCGCGATGACGGCCCGGCCGATCTCCCCCGTCCCCACCACTGTGACGCGCGAGTCCGCGAGGGAGCGCGAGAAGTACCGCTCGTAGCGGCCCGCGCGCTGGTTCACGATCGCGCGGTCGAACTCGCGCTGGGCGGCGATCATCAGGCCGAGCGCCACCTCGGCCGTGCCCGCCGCGTGGACCCACCCGCCTGCCGCGAGGGCGACGTCCGGGCCAATCTGCTCCGGCACGCCGTCGTAGCCCGTGGACTGTAGCTGCAGCAGGGCCACGTCGCTCAGCACCGAGGTGTCCTTGCGCCAGCGGTTCGAGTAGTAGGGGGCCACGGCGATGTCCACCTCCTCGCGAGAGCACCCCTCCGGCTCCCCCACGAGGTCCCACAGCACGCAGCGAAAGCCCGAGGTGGCCGCACTGATCTCCTCGAACAGGCGCGGCTCGGGGAGGGAGATCACATGCAGGTCGGTCAGGGCGATGTCCCGGGGCGTGGAATCCATGCTCGGAGTCTACTCAGGCGGCCCTCTCGACAGCCTGCCGCGAGGACGGCATCGCCCCCGGCCCACCCCTGATTTGACTCCCTCCGCGGTGATGCTAAAGTTGTTTCTCGTTGCGAGGAAGAAGGCAACGGCGAAAGCAGAAAGCATCTTCCCGAGCGCCATGCGCCTCTAGCTCAATTGGCAGAGCAATTGACTCTTAATCAATGGGTTCAGGGTTCAAGTCCCTGGGGGCGCACCAGCACGAACGACGAAGGCCGAGTCACCGAGGTGACCCGGCCTTCGTCATGTTTCTGTGCCTGTCCAGCACGGCACCCATCCCGCAGAGATTCCGGCACCTGACCAGCGAAGAGGTGGCACCCGCATGGTTCCCGCCCACCAACCGGAGGACGCGCGCCACGTGCAGACATCAGGTGGGGACACGGTGCAGCAGTGGGCCTGCGAGCGTGCCGACGAGCTGCCCGGCACGGGTCTCGAGCACCCCTTCGGTCCAGCCTGGGACGTGTTCAAGGTGTGCGGCAAGGTCTTCATGCTGCTCACGGAGCTCGGTGGGGAACCGCTGCTCACGCTCAAGGCGAGCCCCCAGGACGCGCGAGCACTGCGTGAGCAGTACGCGGCTGTTACACCGGGCTACCACATGAACAAGAAGCACTGGATCACACTGCGCTCGAGTGCCGAGCTGGACCGCGAGCTCGTGCAGGAACTCGTCACCGAGTCATACCTGCTCGTCCTGGAGGCGCTCCCCCGGCACAGGCGCCCCGTGGACCCCGCCACGTTCGGGGTCACCCCGAGCTGACACGGACGCCGGGTTGGGCTCAGCAGCACCGCTCCGTGCAAGCCCGGGGACAGTGGGAGCGACGGCGCGTGAGGCCCATGGCGCTGACGAGCGAGGAACCGAAGACCTACAAGGCAGAGCCCGGGGCTCCCGTGATCGAGGAACTCGCCACCGACGCGTGCACACCCTCAACAGAGGCCGAGGTGTCTGCTGAGCCGACGTCGGGGTCCTCCTGGACCTCCTTGCGCCACCGGGCTCCCCCGAGTGAGGAGATGATCTCCGCGAGCCGGCGCCGGAACTGCTCGTCAGACTCGTCGCCCGCGCCCAGCAGCCCGCGCTCGAGCCCGGCCGCGTCCTCCAGCACCCGCTCGCCCGCCTGGGAGATGCTCACCACGTGCGAGCGCCGGTCCTGCTCGTTCTTCGACCGGGTGATGTGACCGTGGACCTCCAGGCGGTGCAGCGTCTTGCCCATGGTCTGTGCCTGCACCCGCACCTGGTGCGCGAGCTGCGCCTGCGTCATGCTGCCCTCGGAGCGCAGGACGTCCAGTGCCATGACACCCGCGTGGGTGACGCCGAGCGACGCAAGGTTCTCGTTCCACGCGTGCTCCACGAGTCGCGCTGCCGTGGAGAGCAGTCGGTTCGTAGGCCACTGGTTCCTGTCTTGCATGTGCTGATCATATCCGCACAAAAATTTCCGGAGCATTACAGTAAGTTCGCTGAGCGGTCAATTCCCTGCGGATATACGCAGCATCCGCCCTTGTCGGAGCGGCCTGTCAAGATCTGCTCCGCGGAGATCCTCGCGGCCCGCGGGAACGACTCGACCGAGGGGGACCAGGGACACTCCGAGCACTGCGACGACAGACCGGATCGTCCATGCTCCACGACTGCACTGAACGTGCAGGGCGCATACTGGGGGAACACGTGTCTCCCACGACGGAAGGAATCCACCGTGTCCGCACACCTGTCCCCCGGTGATCCCGCCCCCGAATTCAGCCTGCCGGACGCGCACGGCGAGACCGTCTCGTCGCAGCAGTTGCACGGTGAGCGCGTGGTCCTGTACTTCTACCCGAAGGCGGCGACCCCCGGGTGCACCACCGAGGCGTGCGACTTCCGCGACAGCATGGCCTCCTTCTCCGCCGAGGGCTACCGCGTGATCGGGATCTCCCCGGACGCCCCCGCCGCGCTGGAACGCTTCACGACCGCCCAGGAGCTCGGCTTCCCCCTGCTCTCGGACCAGGACCACCGCGTGGCCGAGGCCTACGGCGCGTGGGGCGAGAAGAAGAACTACGGCAAGGTCTACGAGGGGCTCATCCGCTCCACAGTGGTGGTGGACGAGCAGGGCGCGGTGACGCTCGCGCAGTACAACGTGCGCGCCAAGGGCCACGTGGCCAAGCTCCGTCGGGACCTGGGCCTCGACGCCTGAGCCAGCCGGCGTCGACGTCGCCGGCTGGTGCCACACGGCACGGCCCCACCGCGGCCCGGATCCACCCCAGTCGGCCACGGCGACTGGTTAGGATGGGTCACGATCTCGCCGGCTCGCGGAGCATCCCCGCGGCCGGCGACTGCGCGAGTGGTGAAACTGGCAGACACGCAGGATTTAGGTTCCTGTGCCTCACGGCGTGCGGGTTCGAGTCCCGTCTTGCGCACCATGCCCAGCCTGCCGAGCGCAGGACTTTCCGACGACGCCAGAAAGGTCCCGATGGCCGCTGAGAACCGCTTCGGCCGGCGCAGCTTCCTGGCCGCCGCCGGTCTCGGGCTGGCACTGTCGGGCTGCTCGAACGCCACGGCCCGCCCGTCCGCCGGCGCATCCGTGCCCAGTGGGCACTTCGTCCTGGCCCACGCGGCCGCGCCCGCCGGTCTGGATCCGTCGCGCCGGAACTCGCAGGAGACCTCCCGGATCTCTGCCCAGATCCTGGAGGGGCTGGTCTCCGCCGACCGCTCCACGGGAGAGCCGGCACCCGGTCTCGCCGAGTCGTGGACCGTCTCGGACGACCGCCGTTCCGTGACGTTCACGCTGCGCCGCGACGTCGTCTTCCACGACGGCTCCCCGCTGGACGCCGAGGCTGTCAAGGCCAACTTCGACAAGTGGCAGGCGCAGGCGGAGTCGGACGAGTCCTGGGCACCGCGCTGCGCGTTCGCCACGACTTTCCGCCACGGCCACGCGAACCCGCAGATCAGCACCGCGTACTCCGGGGTGGAGGCCACTGACGAGCACACGGTGGTCCTGCACCTGACCCGCCCCTACACGGCCCTGCTCTCCGCACTCACCCAGCCGGCGTTCGGGATCGCCTCCCCGGCCAGCATCGCGGACGGCTCCGGGGAGGAGCACCCCGTCGGCACCGGACCCTTCCGCTTCGACTCCGCCTCGGACAGCTCCGTGACCCTGGTGGCCCACGACCGCTACTGGGGACAGCTCGGAGACGTGGGCACGCTCGAGATGCGCGTGGTCCCCGACGCCGACGTGCGCTGCGCGCTGCTGCTCTCCGGCGACGTCGACGCGTACGATCTCGTGGGGCTCGACGCCTTCGGTCCCCTGGCCCGGCAGGGCGTGCAGGTGCTCTACCGAGACCCGTACTCCGTGAGCTACCTCGGCCTGAACCCGAGCGCCACGATCCTGCAAGACGTGAACGTGCGCCGCGCCGTCGCCGCCGCCATCGACCGCGGTGCGATCGCCAAGTCCCTGTTCCCCAACGGCACGAACGTGGCCAGCCAGTTCGTCCCGGCCCGGTTCAACGTGGACGGCGACAACCTCCAGATCCCCGGCTACGACCCGCAGCACGCCAAGGACCTCCTCAAGGCCAGCGCGTACAACGGGCAGCGGCTACCCTTCTACTACCCGCGCCACACCTCCCGCATGTACCTTCAGGAGCCCGAGCGCGTGTACGCGCAGATCTCGGCACAGCTCACGCGGGCCGGCTTCTCGATCAAGCCCGTTCCCGTGAACTGGGCGGACGGCTACGCGGACGTGGTCACGGACCCGGAGAAGGGCCACGCGTTCAGCCTGCTCGGCTGGAGCGGCAGCTTCCGGGACCCGGACAGCTTCATGGCGCCGCTGCTCGGGAACCCGGACTCCCAGATGGGCTACTCGGACAACGGGATCATGACGGCCGTCAACCGTGCCGCGATGATGCCGGACGGCGATTCCCGCAGCGCCGCGTACAAGGCCCTCAACAACCGCGTGTCCGACATCGTGCCGGCCGTCCCCCTGTGCCACCCCGTCTCCGCAGTGGCCGTGAACTCCCGCGTGACCTCTTTCCCCCTCACCTCAACGGGTTTCGAGCGCTTCAACGAGCTCCAGCTCGCCTGACCTCGGCTCCACCCGTTGGGACTTGCCCCGGGCGGGCGATACCCTGGACGACGAACGCCAGGGTGCGATGCCGCGCCCATCACGCACGCACGGGAGAAAACGTGACTTCACCTCAGCACACCGAAACCGCCGACGTCGTCCTTGTGGGTGCCGGCATCATGAGCGCCACCCTGGCCACACTGCTCAACGACCTCCAGCCGGAGTGGAAGCTGACGGTGCTGGAGCGTCTGGACGCGGCCGGCCTCGAAAGCTCCAACGCCTGGAACAACGCGGGCACCGGCCACTCCGCCCTGTGCGAGCTCAACTACGCCCCCCAGGCCTCGGACGGCACAGTCAGCGCCACCAAGGCACTGAACATCAACGAGCAGTTCCAGATCACGCGCCAGCTGTGGAGCTCGCTCGTGGAGAACGGCACGCTGGGCGCGCCCAGCACATTCATCAACTCCGTGCCCCACATCTCCATGGTCTTCGGCGACGACCACGCGAACTACCTACGCGCCCGCTACGACGCCTTCAAGCCCCACAAGCTCTTCGAGCGCATGGAGTTCACCGAGGACCGCGAGCAGATCGCGCAGTGGGCTCCCCTGACCATGCACGGCCGCGGTGCCGGGCGCGTAGCGGCAACGTTCGCTCCCGAGGGCACGGACGTGGACTTCGGCTCTCTGACCAACCAGCTGCTGCGCCACCTGGGAGGCCGCGGCGTGAGCATCCAGTACGGCCAGCAGGTCACCACGCTGGAGCGCCAGAGCGACGGCTCCTGGCTCGTGTCTGTGAAGGACCGCCTCAACCGCGACAACAACCGCGTGATCCGGGCACGCTTCGTGTTCCTGGGTGCCGGCGGCGGCGCGCTGCCGCTGCTGCAGAAGTCCGGGATCAAGGAGGCCAAGGGCTTCGGCGGATTCCCCGTCTCGGGGCTGTTCCTGCGCAACGTGGACCCGACCATCACGGCCCAGCACAATGCCAAGGTCTACGGCCAGGCGTCCGTGGGTGCCCCGCCCATGTCCGTGCCCCACCTGGACACGCGCTACGTGGACGGCGAGCGCGCCCTCATGTTCGGTCCCTACGGCGGGTTCCGCCCGAACTTCCTGAAGCAGGGCTCGCTGCTGGACCTGCCCAAGAGCGTGCGCGCGCACAACCTCTACCCCATGACCCGGGCGGGCATGGCGAACCTGGACCTGGTCAAATACCTCCTGGGCGAGCTCACCAAGACCCGCTCCCAGCGCATCGAGGCGCTGCACGAGTACTACCCCAGCGCCGAGGAGTCCCAGTGGGAGCTCATCGAGGCCGGTCAGCGCGTGCAGGTCATGAAGGCCGACAAGGCCAAGGGTGGCGTGCTGCAGTTCGGCACGGAGCTCGTGACCAGCGCGGACGGCTCCATTGGGGCCCTGCTCGGCGCCTCCCCCGGCGCCTCGACCGCGGTGCCGATCATGCTGAACCTCCTGACCAAGTGCTTCCCGGCCAAGATGTCCGAGTGGGAGCCCCGCATCAAGGAACTCATCCCCGCCTACGGTGTGAAGCTCAACGACAACCCGGGGCTCGCGGACGAGATCATGGGCCACACCGCCTCGGTGCTCGGCATCAAGTAGATCTCACGCGCTCTTTCGCGGGGGCTTTCGTGCACAGCGTGCGGAGGCCCCCGTTCTCTTTTCCCCGTGCCCCCTTTTCGTGGACAGGCCCCGTGGCTTCGGCCAGAAGTGTGGACACAGGTCATAAGAGAACTGTCAGTACCCTCTCGTAGCATGTAGATAACGCCCATCGGGGGGTGGGCGTTATTAAAGGGGGAAGTATGACGTCAAGGGGGAGTATCGAGGCGTGGGATGCTTTGAGTCGCTGCCATGTCTCCGTCACGCGGGAGCTGCAGCGCGAAGTCGATCTTCGCGGTCTGTCCCGTCGTGAGTTCGAGGTGCTGACAACGCTGCACAGCGCCGACCGAGGGGGCCTGAGGCTGCGAGACCTCAACAGCCACGTGCTGCTGACGCAGTCGAGCCTGTCCCGCATGCTCGAACGTCTCGAGAACAAGGGACTCGTGACTCGCCGTCAGGACTCCCAGGACCTGCGCGGAGTGCGCGTGGCCCTGACCGAGGCCGGGAACCGGCTCCACGACGAGATCTCGCAGGACAATGACCAGAAGGTCGCGGACGTGATGAGCACTGCGCTCGACGCCCAGGAGATCAGGGTCCTCACGCGGCTCAGCGAGCGGATCCACCAGTACGCGCTCTCGCTGTCGCGCTGACACGCGCCTCACACCCGCACCGCGCCCGTGAGTTCTCACGGGCGCGGTGTCGTCGTCCGGGGTCGCGACGGCGCGCGGCGGGGTTCCGCGGCGGCTGGCTTTGGATCCCGTAACCCCGAGCCCGGGGGTTCCATGACGGACGGCAGGGCGGGGAGCGACGTCGTCGCCGGAGCGCGCGAGCGCCGTGACCGTAAGTGCCGGGCTGCGGACCGTGAAGTCAGTACACTTCTGGGAGTAATCCCGCTCCGCATCCGTGCCTTCCGCTCCCCGAGAGGATCCCCATGACCGATCAGAACCCGGAGTCCACCGTCCACCGGAAGGACGCCGCTCCGCACCCTGACCACGACTCGAAGCCCGAGTCCCCCCACCAGCTCCAGGGCCGGTCCTGGGGGTACATCTTCAAACGCGGCCTGGCCGAGTTCTCGAAGGACGGGTGCACCGACCTCGCGGCTTCCCTGACGTACTTCGCCGTCCTGTCGATCTTCCCGGCGCTTCTCGCGCTCGTGTCCCTGCTGGGCGTCTTCGGACAGGGCGAGGCCACCACCACCGCGATCCTGGACTTCCTGGACCAGTACGCCCCCTCGGCACTGGTGGAGCTGCTCTCCGGCCCCATCTCCCAGCTCACCACGCAGTCGGGGGCAGGGCTGGCACTGGTCGTCGGCATCGTCGGTGCCCTGTGGACCGCCTCCGGCTACACCGGGGCCTTTGCGCGGGCCATGAACCGCATCTACGAAGTCACGGAGGGGCGCCCCTTCTGGAAGCTGAAGCCGGTCATGCTGCTCGTGACCCTCGTGATGGTCCTGATCGTGGCACTGGTGATGATGATGGTGGTGATCTCGGGCGACATCGCACAGACCCTCGGGGACCTCGTGGGCCTGGGCAGCACCGCCGTGACTGTCTGGAACTGGGCCAAGATCCCCGTGGTCATCCTCCTGCTCGTGCTGCTCATCGCGATCCTCTACTACGCCACGCCCAACGTGAAGCAACCCAAGTTCAAGTGGCTGAGCCCCGGTGCCGCGATTGCCCTGGTGGCCATGGCTGTGGCCGGCCTGGCGTTCGCGTTCTACGTGGCGAACTTCGCCAAGTACAACGCAACCTACGGCGTGATCGGCTCCGTGATCATCCTGCTGCTGGGACTGTGGATCATGAACAACGTGCTGCTTCTGGGCGCGGAGGTGGACGCGGAGATCGAGCGCGTCCGCCAGCTGCAGGGCGGCATTCGCGCGGAGCGAACCATCCAGCTTCCCCCGCGCGACATCACCCAGGCCGAGAAGCTGCAGAAGAAGGAGGAGGAGCTCGAGGCGCAGGGCCGCAAGATCCGGCTGCACACCGAGCACATCGACTACTCCCAGGACTCCTGAGCCGGTTCCGGCACAGCCTGTTCCTCACCGAGGGGCCCACGCGGTGACCACCGTGCGGGCCCCTCGAGCCTCCCCGGTCTTGCCCTCGGCTGGGGCGCGATCCGCGTCAGGCGCGTTTTCTCGGTGGGCGAACGACGACGCACGACCGGTGCCCTGCTCGCGGGGCACCACGCATACTGGGAAGGACACAGAATTCGAGTCGACGGAGGCAACCGCATGCACAAGGTCAAGGGCGTCGTGGTACGCGCCAAGAACGAGCCGGCAACCCTGGAGACCGTCCTGGTCCCGGATCCCGGGCCGGGCGAGGCACTCGTGGACGTGCTCACGTGCGGGGTGTGCCAGACGGACCTTCACTACAAGGTAGGCGGCGTGGGGGATGACTTCCCCTACCTCCTGGGCCACGAGGCCGCCGGGGTGGTCAGCGCGGTGGGTGAAGGCGTCACCGAGGTGGAGGTGGGTGACCACGTGATCCTCAACTGGCGTGCGGTGTGCGGCGAGTGCCGCGCGTGCCGGCGGGGCGAGCCATGGTACTGCTTCAACACCCACAATGCCACGCAGAAGATGACGCTCGAGGACGGCACCGAGCTGGAGCCCGCACTCGGCATCGGGGCATTCGCGGAGAAGACTCTGGTGGCGGCCGGCCAGTGCACGAAGATCGAGACCCCGCTGCAGGACGAGCAGTACGCGGCCGTGGGCCTGCTCGGCTGCGGTGTGACGGCGGGGATCGGTGCGGCGCTGAACACCGGCGCCGTCAAGCGCGGTGAGTCCGTGGCCGTGATCGGCTGCGGCGGCGTGGGGACCGCGGCCGTCGCCGGTGCCGCTCTCGCCGGTGCGACCACCATCATTGCGGTGGACGTGGACGACGAGAAGCTCGAGACCGCGCAGCGCCTCGGAGCAACTCACGTGATCAACTCCCGCTCGACGGACGCCGTGGAGGGCATCCGGGAGCGGACCCACGGCAACGGCGCGGACCTCGTCATTGACGCCGTCGGCGTGCCGGACACCTTCATGCAGGCCTTCCAGGCCCGGGACCTCGCGGGGCGCATGGTCCTCGTGGGCGTGCCCAATCCCGGAACGGTCGCCGAGATCCCCCTGGACGAGGTGTTCTCGCACGGCGGGTCCATCAAGTCCGCGTGGTACGGGGACACCCTGCCCTCCCGCGACTTCCCGATGCTCGTGGACCAGTACGTGCTGGGCCGCCTGGACCTGGACGCGTTCGTCTCTGAGCGCATCGGCCTCGCCCAGGTGGACGAGGCGTTCGAGACCATGAAGTCCGGCAAGGTCCTCCGCTCCGTCGTGGAGGTGTCCCGGTGACTCGGACACCCGAGATCGTCGTCACCGACCCCCGCGACGGTGTGCGCGTGACCAACTGCGTCACGGAGGGCACCTTCAGCCTTGACGGGCAGACGTGGGACGTGGAGAACAACGTGTGGGTGGTGGGCAACCAGGCCGAGTGCGTGGTGATCGATCCCGCCCACGACCCCGAGGCCGTGCTCGCGGCAGTGGACGGCCGCACCGTCACCCACGTGCTGCTCACCCACGGCCACGACGACCACATCAGGGCCGTGCGGGACGTCGTGGAGCAGCTCGACGGCAACCCTCCCGTGCTCATGAGCCCCGAGGACGTCATGCTGTGGCACGCCGTCCACCCCGAGGGGACCGAACCGGAACCGTTGCACGACGGCCAGGAGCTCACCGCTGGCACCGTGGCCTTCACCGTGATCGCCACGCCCGGCCACTCCCCCGGCTCGGTGGTCTTCCACGCCCCCGATCTCGGTGAGCACGGCGTGGTTTTCACCGGCGACACCCTCTTCCAGGGCGGGCCGGGAGCCACGGGACGCTCCTACTCCGACTTCCCGACGATCATCGACTCGATCGACAAGCGCCTGCTAACGCTGCCGGAGGACACGCTCGTGCTCCCCGGGCACGGAGACGCAACCACGATCGGCGAGGAGAAGCCCCACCTGGGCGAGTGGATCGCGCGCGGTCACTGACACGGTCCGGCCTCTGGCCGACGACGCCGCCCCGGTGCCTTCCACGGTGAAGGCGCCGGGGCGGCGTCGTAGTCTCCCCCGGCGGCCGTGCGGAGGTCAGATCCTGGGATCGCGGACCGGAGAGCGGCGCAGCGTGTAGCTGAAGAAGAGCGCCGTGCCCAGAAGGAGCATCGCCGCCGCCACCGGTCCCATGGCCGCGGACATGTAGTCGCGGTGCACGCCGAGGTAGGCGCAGACAATCAGCCCCACGGCCGAGGAAGCGCTGGAGACCACTGACATCTGGGCGACCAGGCCCAGGAACCCCGTGGTAACGCCCACCTGACCAGCGGAACTGTGCAGGCACAGCAGGCTGGGGCCAGAGAAGAGACCCACGAGCAGCAGCACCACCGAGTACCCCAGAGACCCGGAGGGTGCGGAGAGCAGCATGGATGCCACCAGGGCCCCCGTGCCCGAGAGCACCATCATGTTGGATGCCGTGATGCGGTGCCGGAACCGCACCGCCAAACTCGAACCCACGGCTGCGCCGAATCCCAGGAGGGCGTAGATGGCACCCATGGTCTCCCCGCTGTCGAGGGACACGGAGTACACGGCCAGGCAGCCCTGCACCGCTCCGAGCAGCGCGCTGAGCGCCCCGATGCCGTAGAGCAGTCCGTGGCGCAGCCGGAACGTGGTGGAGCGGGGGACGCCCAACGGGGAACGGTCCCGCCACAGCAGGTGGACCGGCATGTTGGCCTGCGGATAGCGGGACGAACGGTGGGCCACGAAGAACGCGATGGTGACCAGGGACAGCGTGGCGGAGACCTTCAGAACGGAGGACGGGCCAATGGCCACCGCGAGCAGTCCGGTGAGGGCCGCACCCAGAACGGTGGCGAGAGCCTCGTTGACTGACTCCCGCCGCATGGCCGACGAGAAGGCTTCGAGACGGCCCTGTCCCTGAAGGACGGAGGCCCAGCGCAGACGGGCTGCGAGGCCCATGGGCGTCAGGGAGAGGCCCGCAATGAAGAAGGGAACGAAGGCGGAGACCGCACCCCACGCGACGGGCACCGTGGAGACGTCCACCAGGGAGAGCTGCCACATGACCCCGCCCTGGATCAGGGCGATCCCGGCCAGGGCCCACTGCCGCCAGCGGACGTTCGAGAACAGTGCCATGCCCACGGCGCACACCGCCATGCCGAGGCAGAGCGCGGCGGAACTCAGGGCCGCGGCCCATGCCGAGGAAGCGGACACCGCAACCCACGTGAGCACCCCGAGCGGAGCCATGACCTGGGGCAACCTCAGCAGGAGGGTGATCGCGCTGAGCTGGCGGTCGCTGCGGACGAGCCGCTCCCGCGCGCCGGGATCGGGCGGCGCGGAAACGGGCACCTGGGTGCGGGTCGCGGTACTCACCGTCTCAGCCTACGTGAGCACCGCAGAGCCGGTCTCGACACGCAGGTGGGAACCCCGGGGAGTCTTGGTGACCACCAGCTGGGTCTCGATCCGCTGCTTCATCTCGCTCACGTGGGAGACCACCCCGATCACCCGCCCACCGCGGCGCAGCCCGTCCAGGGTTTCCAGGACCTGTTCAAGTGTCTGCTCGTCGAGGGAGCCGAAGCCTTCGTCCACGAACAGCGTGTCGATCTCCGTGCCCCCGGCATCGGCTCGCACGACGTCCGCGAGCGCCAGTGCAAGCGCCAGCGAGGTGAAGAACGACTCACCCCCGGAGAGGGTCTCGGTGCCGCGGCGTGCTCCGGTCCAGGCGTCCTCAATTTCCAGTCCAAGGCCGGACTTGCCACTGCCACGGGTCTGGTCGGTGTGCACCAGGGCGAACCGCCCGGACGACATCGTGGAGAGGTGCTCCGAGGCGACGGCCGCAACGTGTTCAAGCCTCGCGGCCAGAACGAAAGAGGTCAGTGTCATGCGCAGGGAGTTCTCCGAGGTGGTGGCGGTGGCTACGCCCGCGAGCCCGCTCAGGCGTTCCGCCCGGTCCCGGGCGGCCTGCAACGCCGTTTCACGGGCCGGTGCCTCGCGCGCGTGGGATCGCGCCTCAACCGTGAGGTCCTCGAGGCCTCCGAGCAGCCGGTTGAGTGCGTCCCTGTGGCGCGCGGCCTCCTCGCACTCGGCCTGAGCGCGTTCACGTGCCTCCGCCGAAACCTCGTGGCGCTGCTGCTCGGTGAGCCGAGCCGCGCGCTGCATGTCCTGGGTTGCGAGTTCCGCGTCCAGCGCCGCGACCTCGCTGGCGACGCGTTCGACCCAGTCGGTCACTTCGGTGGCCTCCTCCTCGTCCATGAGGGCCGCGTGGACGTCCACCTCCCTGCTGAAGGGGGACCGCGCGAGCGCACGGTCAAGGGCTTCCTCCGCCGTGCGTTTCTCGTGCCGGGCTGCGTCCCGCTCGTCCTGCGCGTCGGACCAGCGGGTGGTGAGCTGCACGAGCTCCTCAGCGGCCCGGACGCAGTCCTGGACGGTCGCGAAAGGCCCGATGGCACGGGCCACGCGCTCCCGTTCCGATGCGCAGCGACCACGTGCCGCCTCCACCCCCGTGCGCACACCCGCCATCTGTGTGGTGGTGTTCCGTTCCTCCGTCTCGAGACGGGTCACGGTGTCGTGCACGGTGGCGATTTCCTCCGTGCCGCGCTGCAGTTCCGCGAGGGCGGACTCGACGGCCTCCTCGGCGAGACGGGCCAGTCGAGCCCGCTCCACGACGTCTGCGAGGTCCTCACCGGCACCGCGCG
This sequence comes from Kocuria sp. UBA5001, assembly GCF_002398425.1. Lineage (NCBI taxonomy): Bacteria > Bacillati > Actinomycetota > Actinomycetes > Micrococcales > Micrococcaceae > Kocuria > Kocuria sp. UBA5001. Next base: position 52,916 of record NZ_DGYR01000021.1, on the reverse strand, counting down.
CCAGGTGTTCCGCGCTCGTGCGCTGGGCCTGCTGCCAGCGGTGGTGGGCCGCATCGGCGGTGTTCTGCGCCGTCTCCCGATCCTCCCGGGCGCGCTGCAGCATCCCCGGGGTGACGTCCTGCTCCTCGTCCCCCGTGGCCGGGCACGGGTGCACCGTGGAACCGCACACGGGGCACGGATCCCCTTCGGAGAGTTCCCGGGCGAGGCTGGAGGCGGCACCGGCATATCGGAGGGTCTCCAGGGACTCCACCTGGCGGGCCGCTTCACGCCGGGCGGTCTCGGCGGACTCGAACTCTGCGGCCCGCGCGTTCTCCGTGTCACGGGCCCGGGCATAGTCGCGGCTGGCCTCGACCGCCTCGCGCGCCGCCCGGGCACGCTCCCTCACGAGGCCCTCGTCCTTGACCTGCAGTTCCAGCTCCTGGCGGGAGTCCTCCCACCGTGCGAGGTCCGCGTGCCGTGCGGTCAGCTCCGCTGCGATCTCCTCGGATCGCAGCTCAAGTGTGCGCAGACTCTCCTCGTCCCGCTGCAGCGCGGTCTCCTCCTCGGCCAGGAGGCGGGCGCGCTCCGCCGTTCCACGTGCCGCCTCACGAGCCGTCACGGCCGCGTCCCGCAGCTGCCGGGGCATCTCGGGGGTGCCCTCCAGCTCTCGGACCAGATCGGGCCGGTCGCGCAGGACATCCCGGAGCGAGCGCGCCGCCGCAGAGGTCTCCGTGAGCGCCGCCCGCACCGCCTCGACCGCGGAGGCAGAATCCGCCACGCGCCGTCGAGCCCGGATCGCCGATGCCAGGGGCTCCGCCAAGCCCTCGGCCGCCGTGTGCTCCTCGAGCCGACGTCTCGCGTCCCCGAGGCGCTGCGACTGCGCCCGCAGCTCGGCACGACGCACCGTAAGCCGGTCGAAACGGGCGAGGAGCCCGCTCAGCGCCTCCAGTTCCGTGATCCGCTGCTGAGAAGATGCGTGGCGATCGGCAGCTTCATCACGGGCCGCTACGGCTCCCGCGAGCGCCGATTCGCCGTCGGACACGAGGGCATGCCACCGCTCCGAGAGGCTAGCGGGTCCCTCCGGAGGAGAGGTTTCGCCGCCACTGACCTCGTCATCACCGCCGTCGTCCGGGGAATCCTCCTCGCTCGCACTGCGCACTCCGTCTGCTGAGTCAGCCGGTGACGGGACGGATCCCCTTGCGGGCAGACCGGTCCGCGGATCCTGCTCGTTGAGTCGGGACAGGCGCTCCCCCGCGCGGGAGAGCAGCTCCTCGGAGCGTTCCCACTCGAGCTGGGCCGAGGCCGCGTCGGTTTTGGCTGCGTCCGCCCGGGCCTTCAGCTCCTCCTGCACGTCCGCGTAGACGTCCGTGCCGAACAGTGTCTCCAGGAGTTCCTCCCGCTCCCGCGATCCGGCCTGGAGGAACTGGGCGAACTTTCCCTGGGGCAGCATCATCACCTGGGTGAACTGCTCCCGGTTGAGGCCCACGGCGTGGTGGATGGCCTGGCCCACGTCGTCCGGGCGGTGCCCCCGGTCAGCCCACTGCCCCTCCGTGTACTCGCGTAGCAGCACCGTGGCGTGCCGGTCGCGCCATCCGGAGGCCGCCCGCGTGGAGGGTTCTCGCCACGCCGGGGTCCGGGTGACGCACCACCGGCGACCGGACGCGGTGAACTCCACTTCCACGCGCGGAGCCGTGTGGGGCTCCGCGTGGTGGCTGTGCTGAACCTTGCGACCACCCTTGCCCACCGTGGTGGGCCCGGAACCGTAGAGGGCGAAGCAGACGGCATCCAGCACACTCGTCTTGCCTGCGCCGGTCTCGCCGTTGAGCAGGAAGACCCCGGCTTCGTTGAGGGCGTCGAAGTCCACGGTCTCGTGCTGCGGGAACGGCCCGAAGGCGGTGATCTCCAGACGGTGAAGTTTCACTGTTCCACTCCCCTGCTTTGCACGACGGAGACGACGTCCGAGATCTCCGCCGACTCCTGCGCAGTCAGTGCCCGCGAGCGGACGTGCTGATAGAACTGGGCACACAGTTCCTCTGTGGTCGTGGCCTCCGCAAGGCGTGCGCCGTAGTCGCGCTCGGTACTGGCCCGACCGCCGTCGGGCTCCCACCTCAGCTCCACTGTTCTCGGGAAGCGCGTGCGCACCCGCTCCATGGCGGATGCTGGGCGTTCCACGTCCGTGAGGACCACCTGGCACCAGGCATCTTCGGAGGGCGCCAGCGCGTGGTCCGAGAGCAGGGACTCCAGGGAGCCCCTCAGCCGTGCCAGCCGCAGGCCAGCCCGGTGGTCGAGGGGCACGACGTCGTCCACGCCATTTCCGCCGACCGTCACCAGCCACGCGCCCTTGGCGTGGGTGGCTTCCGAGAAGGAGTAGGCCACGGGTGAGCCGCTGTAGCGAACCGTCTCCGTGATGCGCTGGCGTCGGTGGATGTGGCCCAGTGCCGCGTAGTCGTGCGCCGCGAAGACCTGGGTGGAGACCGTCCCCAGTCCGCCGGAGTCCACCACGCGCTCGGAATCGCTGGCCTCGGACCCCGTGACGAAGGCGTGCGCCATGACCACGGATGCGGGTGAACCTCGTGAGGCCCGGTCCTCGTCCACACGGTGCATGACCGCACCCAGCACCGCCTGGTGGGTGGGTGTGCAGTCGAGCAGCGGCGCGGTGGCCCGCGGATCCAGGTAGGGAATGCCGTAGACCGCGAGGACTGCGGCGTCATCACCCGTGGACGGAAGCTGCGCAGCCGTTCGCCCGCCGGTCCCCTGGCCGGCCATCTCCACCCGGGTGGCCGTGATTCCTCCGGAGGACGACTCCGAGAACAGAACCGGCCGAGCGGATCCCTCCAGGGTGGTCAGGAGGAAGACCCCGCCGTGGGCCATGATGCGGGAGCCGAAGCCCAGGCGTGCCGGGGAGTCGTGGTTGCCACTCGTCAGCACTACGTACGCACCCGCCTCCCGGATCTGCGCGAGGGTCGTGTTCAGCAGCTCCACCACCTCGGTCCGGGGTTGGGCCCGGTCGTAGACGTCGCCGGCTACCAGGACCACGTCCACTCCGTACCGGCGGACCCAGTCGACGATCTCGCCCATGGCACGCGCCTGGACATCCAGGATGTCGACGCCGTGGAAGGTCCGCCCCAGGTGCCAGTCGGAGGTGTGAAGGATCAGCATGGGCTCAATGTAAGACGGAGCACAGACACGCATATGGGATCCCGCGCCGTGTGGAGGGATGCTGTCCCGATGCCCGTGGACGGGTGGTGCAGGCTCTCACCGTGAACACGCGGAATTGTTTCAGCGGATTCGGGATTCCTGCCCGGCCCTGACCTGCGGTCATGCATGCGCATATTTCCTACTGTCCACAGTTCGTCCGCAGGCGTGGCTTGCGTCGCGAAGCACCCCCTATGCTCTGGGAGATGTTCGACACGTCACACCCGATGTTTCGAGACTAGGGGGAAATCATGGGCATCCACGATGTCGCAGCGAGGAGCCGCCGTGCAACGGGGGTCTCCGCCGCGGTCCTGGCGGCGGTGCTGCTCACGGGGTGCACGGGTGGTGGCAACGTCCCCGAGGAGACAGCCACGGCGTCGTCCAACTCGTTGTCACCCTCCCACGCCAGTGCATCGGCTGAGTCCACCGCCAACACCGGGTCCGATGACACCAGCACGACGACGCCCGCACCGTCCGGGTCGGAGAACCCCCTGCCCGACGACTGGCGTCCCCAGGAGCCCACCGTGCTCGCCACGGGCCAAAAGATTCCCAATGACTACGAACCCGCCACCCTCGCGCACCCAGCGAGAAACGTACCCAAGCCCGTCATGCCCGACGAGGCGAAGCAGGAGACGGAGGCTGGCGCACAGGCGTTCCTGAACTACCGAGCCGATGCTCAGTGGTATGCCATGCAGACAGGCGACACAACAGTGGTACGAGAGGTCACGGCGATAGAATGCGAAAATTGCATAAAGCAATTTGATGACATTGATTCACTCTACAGTGAAGGTGGGTGGGCAATGGGTGGCTGGGAAAAACTTACTTTACCCGATGGCAGTTTCACGAAGAGGGCTGACGGTGGCTACAACCTCCCGGTTTCGATAGATAGCAGGGGGTTCAAGACAATCGAAAAACACGAAGCAAGGGTTCTTCAGGAGCCATTCGCCGGAACCGGCATCCTTGACGTTTACATCGACTACCGTCAGGGACAATGGAACTACTTGACCGCATCGCCCAGGGGATCCCTGTGAAACTCGGCACCCGTGCGCCCACTTTCCGGAATGGACTATTTATAATATTTGCAATTATTTTTATGTTAATTACAACTATCCCCGCAGGGGTGGCAGTTGCAGCTGAAGGGGATGGCGGAAGGTTTTCAAAGGGCGGCCTGTCCTTGGGTGACTTTGGGGGCGCGGAGCGTTCCGCACGAGCCAGCGGCTCCACGATCGATCTTCAACTGCGGGTCAGCCATGATTCCATATCTTTCAGTGAGCCATGGGCAATCTCGGATAACGAATTGAGTAACGCGGGGACCGTCGAAGGAGCAGCCTGGGACCCCGACAGTGATCCAGCATTCCAAAAGGCCCTGCGCGACCGTTTGATGTCCAACGACGACTCCATCTTTTTCAACTCCCAGCTCATGGACACCGCCAAGAACCGGACAACCTTTGGTCTCCAGGATCCCTGCATCGACGACAAGGGCTCCGCGCTCACTCGCTGCCGGGCATCGCAGGAGTGCACCGACGATTCTGGAACCAAGGGCGTGAATATGGACGTCGTGGTGGGCGGCGCCGGAGACGGCCAGCGTTCTGCTCGCGGAACACAGATGTGCGTGGCCCAAGGACAGGCTGAGGGTGCAGACGATGAAGGCTACGTTCCCCTGCCGGTCTTCACGCTCCAGGATTTCCAGCAACTCGCGGTGGCGCCGGCTGAGAACCACGCCCAACCGGCCCCGGACACCCTCAAGAACATGAACACGAACGTCTACGCGGTGGCCCAGCCCCAGACCTTTGAGACCACCCTGGGCGGCTATCCCGTGTCGGTCCGTGCCTATCCCGTGCAGTACACCTGGAACTACGGGGACGGCAGCACGCTTGGACCCACTCCCCTCACGGGCGCCCCGCTGACAGACGGGGAATGGGACGTCCCCACCGACACGTCCCACGTTTACACGGCCACCGGCGACTACAGCCTGACGCTCACCACCTCGTTCTACGGGGAGTACAACATCGCGGGCACCGGGTGGCAGCCGGTCAACGGCTACAACCAGGTCATGTCCCCGCCCGTCGCGCTCACCGTGTGGCGGGCCACGGTGCACAACGTCGCCGACGACTGCCTGGTCAACCCCACGGGACTGGGCTGTCCGGGTGGTCACCGCTGACGCGCACTCGGCGCCCGAGGGAGCCAGAGAGCCAGGACGGAATCGAGCCGCGCCGTGGAGTCACACCTTTCATAGACTGGAACCATGACGTCACCCGGGACCCCTGAACTGCTGGACCGAGACCACGGCCTGGATCCGTCGTCGTCGGACTATCCGAACGCGGTGCGCAGCGTCCTCCTGGCACCGTGGGCCGCAAGGGGCCCGGCCGCTGGGAACGAGGCCGTCCAGCTCTCAGCACGCAGTGTGGGCGCGCTCAACGAGGTCGCGCGTTGGGCCAACGACGGCCAGTCCGCTGACCCCACTGCCTGCGCCTGGCTGGCCTATCTCCGATGGGCCGTCGCCAACGGGGCCCAGCTCCCGTCCGACGCCCCCAGACCGCCCACTGACATCCTGGACCGTGACTTTCCGGCGCTCTCCGCCGCTGGGCCGCACGAGGGGGACAGTTTCACCGCCCTCGCCACCGGTCGCCTCGGAGAGGTCGTGAGGCCGGTCCTGCCGGACGCACAGAGCCCCGAGGTGCTGGCGCGCACTGCGCCGTACGGCCTGATTCCGAACGTGGGATGGAAGTCGCTCATTGTGCTGGCGCTCGACTCGGCGGCGATCACCCACGGCAGCCCGGAGGCACAGACCGCGGCGACAGCCCTGGTTCTCACGGTCCACGCGGCCATTCGAGCCCGCAGTTCAGACGCCTCCCTGGCAGAGGTTCTCGCAGAGACGGCCCGGGTCTCCTCCGCGATCACGAGGGCCGCCCCGCGCACACGTGACCTGCTCGCAACCCTGGCCGATGCGGACGCGCGCGCTGCACTCTGGACCGGTGCTCCCGAGACCCTCACGGGGCGGCTGGGCACGGGTGACACGGCCACCCAGGCGCTAGCTCTCGGCCTCGCGGCGTTGCTCGCGGTCGAGGACGCAGCAAGTCGCGAGTTCCTCGCGAGTGGAGACTCCGCGCGTGGGGGCCATGCCGGTAGCCGTGTGTCGGGGGGCCGCGCTTGGCCCAGCTCGGGAGATGACGTCGCTCGGAACGCCTGCGCCCTGCTCACGGATCGCGGTGTGACGAGTTGCGCGGCGCGGCAGGTGGTTGTCGTGGTCGCGGCCGCCCGCTGGGGACTCGCAGCCGCGCGGGTGGAGGCAGAGGATGCGCCCCGGGCTGGGGATCAGCAGGCTGCGGAACCCATGACGTCTGACGGCACCGACTCCCCCGGCGATGCTCCCATCTTGGGGGCCCCGACGGGATCACACCGCGGCAGCACCGAGAACACTGGCAACACCGAGAGGGCCGGGATCACCGAAAGCGCCGAGGACACCGAGTCGCGGGATGCCGTAGACCCGGTGCGCACCGAACTCCTCCGCCTCGCGGAGCACTGGACCTCCCTGTGGCGGCCCTGACCGAGCGCTCCTAGCCTGCGGATGAGACTCACGCCCTGGCCGGCTTCCCGAGGCCGCAGGCGAGTGGCAAGTGGCAACACTGACCGGTATTCCCCGAGGCCGCGGGCACGTGACAACCCGGCTCGGCCCCGCACCGCCCGACCGGGCACGAACCCCTCAGAGCTCTGCGCGCTGCATCTTCACCCCGTAGTGCGCCGCGAGCTCGGCCATGCTGTCCGCCCCACTGCGCCGCGCCAGGTCCAGCACGATTCCCGCGCAGGCCAGCGCGTCGCTGAGGGCGTTGTGGTGCTCCTGCACCTCGGCCCCCGCGGCGCGGGATGCCGAGGGCAGAGCGTAGGAGCGCAGGGTGTACGCCGCGCGGGAGAGACGCAGGGTGCACGCGTAGTCCCAGGGTCGGGCCGTCCCACCGCAGGCGCTGTTGGCGGCCTTGACGACCCCCGTGTCGAAGACCGCATTGTGCGCCACAAGCACCGCGTCCGGGTCCTGCGGGGTGATCGCGCGGCACACCCAGCCCCAGGCCGCCTCGAAGCTCGGGGCGTTCTGGATGTCCGCGGGTCGGATGCCGTGGATTCGGATATTTCCCGGTTCGAAGGCGTCGTGGCCCGGAGGTGGCCGGAGCAGCGAGTAGCGCGTGTCGACCACCTGCCCGTCCTGGACCCGCACCACACCAAGGGCGCATGCGGAGGCCAAGCTGCGGTTGGCGGTCTCGAAGTCGATGGCGGTGAAACTGACGGGCACGCTCCGAGCCTAGGCAACGACTCCGACACCCAGACACGCCAGGCCACGCGCGGTCTGCCCGAGACGCGTCTGGTCAAGACCGATCTGGCAGAGAGCGATCCGGCAGAAACCGACCCGGCCGCGAGTGGTCTGCCCGAAGGCGGCCGGCCCCGCCACGACCTTCAGGCGGCCGCGGCCGCCCGCGTCTCGTACCACGCGTCCGCCTTCTCCACGGCCTGCCGGACCTGTGCGGCGTCCAACTCGTGGTGCAGTGCGTAGGCAATGGCCTGCACGGGGAAGATCCTGGCGTGCAGCTTCGCGCGCTCGTAGCTCTCGGGATCGGTGGCATCACGCACGCTCGACCACCCGAACCACAGTCCGAGCGAGGCAACCTCGTAGGCGGGGTCGCTCATGCAGGCATGGTCCCAGTCAATGACACCCACCAGGTGCTCACCGTCCCACAGCATGTTGGAGCCCATGAGGTCCCCGTGGACCAGCTGGGGAGTCACGTTCTCCAGCGCCACGAGGTCCTCGATCGCGCTCATGGCCCGGTCCCTGTTGCGCGGCAGCAGCAGGGGCAGCACCTGGTCGAGGAGAACGTGCCGGCGGCGGTGTCCGCCCCAGTGCTGGCCCGGGCGGTCCAGCCACGGCTCGGCGTCACGGGCGTCCGCGTGCCGGATCTGCTCCAGCGCCCGGCGAAGTTCCCGGGGATCGGCCGATCCCGGCGCGCGCGGGGCCCCCGGCAACCAGGTCATCCCCACGGCCGTGTAGCGCCCGTCCTGCAGCACCGGGGTCAGCGGCCGGGGAATTGCAAAGTCGAAGTCGGGCAGCCGCGTGAGGGCTTCGGTCCGCCGCCGGACGTTCTCTCCGGACGTGGGGTTCTTGGCGATCCGCACGCTCATGAGGTGCCCGGCGTTGACCACGATGTGCGCCGATCCACCGGCGTGCAGCTCCCACTCGGAGCGGTCCACGCTCACGCCCGCCTCTGCGAGGACCGCCTCGACGGCTCCGGCAAAGGGGAGGTGTCCGCACGCGAAGGTCATGTGTCAGCCCTCGGGCTCCGTGGCGGGAAAGGAGGTGGCCTCGGTCGCCACGACGTCGCTCCTGCTGTCCGCTCCCGGGGCGGCGCCGCAGTCCCGCTGGAGCAGGTCCAGCAGGATGGGAAGGGCCTCGGCCATGGCACGCGCACGGTGGCTGATCCGGTTCTTGTGCTCGAGGCTCAGCTCCGCGCAGCTGCGTCCGCCCTCCCCCTCAGGGGCCAGAACGGGATCGTAGCCGAAGCCGTTCGACCCGGCGGGTGCGGTCAGGATGGTCCCGGGCAGCTCGCCGTGAACCACGTGCTCCTCGCCTCTCGGGCCCACCACGGCCACGGCGCACACAAACTTCGCACGGCGATGCTCGGGCGCGATGTCCGAGAGCTGGGCGAGCAGCAGGTCGAGGTTGGAGGCGTCGTCGCCGTGCGTCCCGGACCAGCGCGCGGAGAAGATTCCAGGCGCCCCACCCATCACGTCCACGGCAAGACCGGAGTCGTCCGCCAGCGCGATCAGACCGGACCCGGCGGCCGCGGCGCGCGCCTTGAGCAGGGCGTTCTCCCGGAAGGTCACGCCGGTCTCAACGACGTCGCCCAGTCCGGCCGCTGCGGCGTCCACCACGGTGCCGGAGAACCCCGCCGTCTCGAGCATGCTCTGCAGCTCGCGGACCTTGCCCTGGTTGTGGGTTGCCAGCACGATGCGGGCACCGTGCGGGTCAGCGGTCACGGGTGCCATCCAGCGTGCTGTGCTGGATCTGCGCCAGCTGTGCGCACCCTGCCACCGCGAGGTCGAGCAGGGAGTCGAGCTCGTCCCGCCGGAAGGGCGCACCCTCGGCAGTGCCCTGGACCTCCACGAAGTCTCCGGAGCCGGTGACGACCACGTTCATGTCGGTCTCCGCACGCACGTCCTCCACGTAAGGCAGGTCCAGCATAGCCACGCCGTCGATGATGCCCACGGACACGGCGGCCACGGAGTCGGTCAGGGGCTGGGCGCCGGCTTTGAGGATGCCGTTCTCGCGGGCCCAGGCGAGGGCGTCCGCGAGTGCAACGTACGCACCGGTGATGGACGCTGTGCGGGTGCCACCGTCCGCCTGCAGGACGTCGCAGTCGAGCACCACGGTGTTCTCACCGAGGGCCTCGAGGTCGATGATGGAGCGCAGCGAGCGGCCGATCAGCCGGGAGATCTCGTGGGTGCGCCCGCCGATCTTGCCCTTCACGGACTCGCGGGCCGAGCGGGTGGAGGTGGCGCGCGGGAGCATCGCGTACTCGGCGGTGACCCAGCCGCGCCCCTGCCCCTTGAGCCAGCGGGGCACGCCCTCCGTGAGCGAGGCCGTGCACAGCACCTTGGTGCCGCCGAACTCGATGAGCGCGGAGCCCTCTGCCTGCTCGGACCACCCGCGGGTGACGGTGATGGGTCGCAGCTCCGCGACTCCGCGGCCGTCCGAGCGAACAAGCTGCTCAGCGGACGAGTCGCTCTGACCCTCGGCGGTGGTGGTGGACGTGGCCGGATCGGAAGGCGAGGTCATGCGCCTCAGCCTAGTCGTCGGCTCCGGCCGGTGCCAACGCGTCGACCGAACGTTCGGTGGGGCGGGCGACGTCGTAGCGCCTGTTCACACGCGTCACCTCCACCGAGCCGTCGTACACCGCGGCTGCCTCGGCCTCGACGGTTTCCGGGGAGTTCCAGACGGGCAGGTGGGTGAGCAGCAGCCGCCGCGCTCCCGCGGCCACGGCCGTCTCTCCCGCGCGCCGGCCGGTGAGGTGGATGCCGCGCAACCCGTCCTCACGCCCCTCCTGGTAGGCCGCCTCGCACAGGAACAGGTCCGCGTCCCGTGCCGCCTCCACGAGCTCGTCGCACGCGTCCGTGTCCCCCGAGTAGGTCAGCACCTCGGTCCCGAAGGGCCCCCGGTACTCCACGCGCAGGGCGTACGGCTCGGGGCACGGGTGGTTCACCGGGAACGGGGTCACGGTGAACGGTCCCACCGTCACGGCGCACAGGGGCTGCCACACGTGGAACTCGAACTCCGTGTCCATCGAGTGCTCCGGAGGCAGCAGGTGCAGCTGGTTGAGGTAGGTCGGCAGCTGCGACGGGCCGAACAGCGGGATGCTCCCGGCCGTCCAGCTGCGGGGATCCCATTTGATCGCCACGTGCAGTCCTCCCACGTCCACGCAGTGGTCCGGGTGCAGGTGGGACAGCATGATGGCGTCGATGGTATCGAGCTGGATGTGGCGCTGCAGGGCGCCCAGTGTCCCGTTGCCCATGTCGAGCACGATCCGCCACGTCCGGCCGTCCGCGTCCTCGCCGCTGAGCAGGTAGCAGGAGGCAGGCGCGTCGGGACCGGGGAAGCTGCCGGTGTTGCCGACCACGGTGAGCAGCATGTGTTGACCTTTCTGCCGCCGGCTCAGCGCTGAGCCGGGTGGATCGTGGCGAGCGAGCCAGTGGGGTACTGCTCCGCCACGGAGGCGGTGTGGCGCACCCGGACCACCTCGGGACCGAGGAAGCGCTGCGCGAGCGTCTCGAAGCCCACGGGGTCCCCCGTGGCGAGGAACTCGTGGTGGGGAGCAAGGTCGGGATCGCGTTCGAGGCCGTGGTCCATGAGCGAGCGGTAGACGTCCCGCGCGGTCTCCTCCGCGGAGGAGACCAGGTTGACACTCTCCCCCATGACGTAGGAGATCACCGCGGTGAGCAGCGGGTAGTGCGTGCAGCCGAGCACCAGCGTGTCCACCTGGGCGTCCTTGAGCGGCTGCAGGTACTCCTGGGCGGTGCGCAGCAGCTGCGGGCCCGTGGTGACGCCGCGCTCCACGTACTCCACGAACTCGGGGCACGCCACGGAGGTGATCTCCAGCTGGGGTGCGGCGGCAAAGGTGTCGTCGTAGGCGCGCGAGCCGATGGTCGCCTCGGTGCCGATCACGCCCACCCGGCCCGTGCGCGTGGTGGCCACGGCTCGACGCACGGCCGGTTGGATCACCTCGGTGACCGGGATGTCGTAACCGCGCGTGTAGCGCTCGCGGGCGTCCCTCAGCACGGCGGCGGAGGCTGTGTTGCACGCGATCACGAGCAGCTTGACGCCTGAGTCCACGAGGTCGTCCATGATGCGCAGGGCGTTGGAGCGGACCTCCGCGATGGGCAGGGGGCCGTAGGGCCCGTGAGCCGTGTCGCCCACGTAGAGGATCTCCTCGTGGGGCAGCTGGTCGATGATCGAGCGGGCCACCGTGAGCCCGCCCACACCGGAGTCGAAGACGCCGATGGGCGAGTTGGGGTTTGGTCCTGGTCGACGTCCGTGCTCAGCCTGCATACCGGAAAACTGTAGTGCTTTTCGGGGAGCACCTCCCACATGAGTCACCCGGTAACAGGGCCGGGGCTACCGGGACGGCAGCGTCTTCAGCAGCGCCGTCATGAGAGTCTCCTGAAGCCAGGAGACAAAGTTGTAGACCACCGCCATGTAGTCCTCCACAGTCTCCGTGCGGCTGAAGTCCGTGAGCTCTCCCACTCGTTCGGCATCCTCTGGCGATTCGATGCCCAGCCGGGCGGCGAGCACCACGCGGACGTCGTTGAGGGCGCGGGCGAAGTCCTGCGCCTGCTCGGGGGTGAGCAGCACCGGATCGGACTCGAGCGCGAGCGAGGACGCCCGCAGCGCGGCGGTCTTGCCCTCGCGCAGGGTGCGGTCAGTGAGACGCCGGAACTCCGCAGCCTGCTCCGGGTCCGACGACGCGGCGGGCAGCAGCCGACGCACCGCGGGGTCCTCGGGCTCCGGGACCTCCTCGTCCCACCCCACGAGTGACTCGAGCGGGTCCGCGTCCTCGCGGGGCTCGGGCTCCAGGGTGGTGGCGACGTCGGAGAACAGCTTCTGCAGCAGCCGTACCTCCGGACGCTCGAAACGAGCCGTGATGCCCTTGCGCGTGCGTTTGAACCCGTGTGCCATCAGTTCTCCCCGGCCTTCTCGTAGGTCGCCCACAGGCCGTAGCCGTGCAGTGCACTCACGTGCGCCTCGGCCTCCTCGAGCGAGCCCGTGAACACGATGGATCTCCCCTGGTGGTGGACCTCCAGCATGAGCGTGCGGGCCTTGGCGTCCGGGTAGCCGAAGTGGGCCCTGAACACGTAGACCACGTAGCTCATGAGGTTGACGGGGTCGTCCCAGACCACCACGTTCCACGGGACGTTCACGGCCGTGGCGGCCTGCTCGTCCCGTGAGACCGTCGGGGACTCCGCGGGTGCGGCGCTCATGAGGACCGCGGGAACCGCGCTGGTGCTGGGGGCCGGGGTGTGGGCCGCCGTGTAGGAACCGGACATTGTCCTCATGGTAGTCGCGCGTTCCCGTATCCGCAGGCGGGATGTGCTCGTCGAGCGCGCGCACTAGGCTGGCGGGGTGAACGAGCACACCTACTCCTGGCACCCGCAGCCCACGTCCCTGCTGACGGACCACTACGAGCTGACCATGCTGCAGGCGGCCCTGCGCGCCGGCACGGCGTCGCGGCGCAGCGTCTTCGAGGTCTTCGCCCGGCGGCTGCCGCACAGCCGGCGCTACGGCGTCTTCGCCGGGGTGGGCCGCTTGCTCGAAGGCCTCGAGCAGTTCCGCTTCACGGACGAGCAGCTGCGCTTCCTGCGTGACACAAACGTCGTCGACGCCGCCACCGTCGCATACCTGGAGAATTTCCGGTTCACGGGCCAGATCCGCGGCTACGCCGAAGGCGAGACGTACTTCCCTCACTCACCCCTGCTGAGTGTCGAGTCCTCGTTCGCCGAGGCGTGCGTGCTGGAGACCTTCATCCTCTCCGTCCTCAACTACGACTCCGCCGTGGCCTCCGCCGCGTCACGCATGGTGGGTGCCGCGGGGGGCCGGCCGTGCATCGAGATGGGTTCGCGCCGCGCGCACGAGCAGGCCGCCGTGGCCGCGGCGCGCGCCGCCATTGTCGCCGGCTTCGACTCCACCTCCAACCTGGAGGCGGGCTTCCGCTACGGCGTGAAGACCGTGGGCACCGCCGCGCACTCCTTCACGCTGCTGCACGACACCGAGGAGCAGGCGTTCCGCGCGCAGCTCGACGCTCTGGGCGTCTCCACTGCGCTGCTCGTGGACACGTACGACGTCGAGCGGGCCGTCCGACTCGCCGTGGAGATCGCAGGCCCGGACCTCGGGGGCGTGCGGCTGGACTCCGGGGACCTCGTGACCCAGGCGTCGTCGGTGCGCGCGTTGCTGGACACGCTCGGCAACCAGCACACGAAGATCACAGTGACGAGCGACCTCGACGAGTACGCCATCGCCGCGCTGCGGGCCGCTCCCGTGGACGCCTACGGCGTGGGCACGCGGCTCGTCACCGGCTCCGGCGCCCCCACCTCGTCCATGGTCTACAAGCTCGTCTCACGCGAGGGTGCCTCCGGCACGATGGAACCCGTGGCGAAGGCCTCGTCCGGGAAGGCGTCCGTGGGCGGCGAGAAGTACGCGCTGCGCCGTCGCAACCCCCAGGGCGTGGCCACGCACGAAATGGTGGGCGTCTCCCACCTGCCCGAGGACGACGGCGACGACCGCCCCCTGCTCGTGGACTACGTGACGGGCGGCGAGCTGCGCGAGGGCTTCACCGGCCCCGAGGCCGTGGTGCGGGCCCGGACCCGCCACGCCGAGTCGATCGCGGAGCTGCCGCGCGCAGCTCGTAGGCTCTCGGAGGGCGAGCCCGTGATTCCCACCGTCATCGAACCCGGCACTGCCCACTGAACACACCGGGCTGAGAACACCGAAAGGAAGGCGATCATGCGCACCGCACTTGTGATCGTGGACATCCAGAACGACTTCTGCGAGGGCGGCAGCCTGGCTGTGCCGGGTGGCGCGGCGGTGGCCGCTGCGGTCTCCGAGTACCTCGAGGACCACCACGCGGACTACGATGCCGTGGCGGCCACGCAGGACTGGCACATCGAGCCCGGCTCACACTTCAGCGAGACCCCGGACTACCGTACGAGCTGGCCGGTGCACTGCGTCGCGGAGACCCGCGGCGCGGAGATCCACCCGGACCTGGACACGGAGCACGTGGCCGAGTTCTTCCGCAAGGGCGCCTACGACGCCGCCTACTCCGGTTTCGAGGGCCTCTCTGCCCCGGACGTCGACGTTCCGATGGGCGAGCCCGAGGAGAGCGCGGACGAGGAGCGGGTGAGTCTGGACGACTGGCTGCGGGAGCGCAACGTCGAGGTCGTAGACGTCGTGGGCCTCGCGCTGGAGCACTGCGTCCTCGCGACCGCCAAGGACGCTGTGGAGGCCGGCTACGAGACGCGGGTGCTGCTGCCCCTGACCGCCCCGGTGGACCGCGAGCGCGGTGAGCAGGCCGTGGCAGAGCTCGAGGACACGGGCGCGGAGGTCGTCACCGAACTCGACTGAACGGCGCCGAGCGAACGGCGCTGAACGACCGTGTTGTCGTCGGCCTGCGGCAAGTGCTCACTTGCGGCCGATGAACCACCGCTGCAGCAGCGCGATCCGCGCGTCCAGCTGTTCCTCCGAGGCCTGCGCCACTGCCGGGCCACCGCACTTGGCGCGCAGCTCGTTGTGGATCACGCCGTGGGGCGTGCCGGTGCGGGCGGACCACGCGGAGACGTTCTTCGACAGCTGAGAGCGCAGCTCCTTGAGCCGGCGGTGGTCCGGAACCATGGGCTGCTCCGGCTGCGAGGCGCCCGACCCCTGCCGCTGTGACGAGCGCGTCTGGCGCTCCCGCAGCAGCGCCGAGACCTGCTCCGGGTCCAGAAGCCCCGGGATCCCGAGGTACTCGGCTTCCTCCTCGGAGCCCACGGCCGCTCCCCCGCCGAACGCGCCGCCGTCGAAGAGCACGCCGTGGAACGAGGCGTCCGAGTCCAGGGCCTGGAAGTTGCCCTGGGCCAGCGCGGAAGACGCCTTCTCCTCGCGATTTGCCGCGTCCAGGAGGTCGTCGTCCCAGCCCTCCTCCATGGGCTGGTCGAAGTCCACCACGCCGGGCATGTTCTTGGGCCTGTCCAGCGCGTGGTCCCGCTCCTCCTCCATGGAGTTGGCGAGCGCCATCAGCGCCGGGACGGACGGGAGGAACACGGAGGCCGTCTCGCCGCGCTTGCGGGCGCGCACGAAGCGCCCCACGGCCTGCGCGAAGAACAGCGGTGTGGACGTCGAAGTCGCGTAGACGCCCACCGCGAGACGCGGCACGTCCACACCCTCGGAGACCATACGGACGGCCACCATCCAGCGCCTGTCCGACTCGGAGAACTGGTCGATCTTGTTCGACGCCGCCTTGTCGTCCGAGAGCACCACGGTGGGACGCTCCCCCGTGATCGCGTGCAGCTGTTCGGCGTAGGCCTTCGCGTCCTGGTGGTCGGTGGCGATCACGAGCGCACCGGCGTCGGGAACCGTTCGGCGCACCTGCGTGAGCCGCTGGTCCGCGGCCCGCAGCACGGACGGGATCCACTGGCCGTTCGGGTCCAGCGCGGTGCGCCACGCGTGGGAGGTGATGTCCTTGGTGAAGCCCTCTCCGAGCTGGGCGGCCATCTCCTCACCGGCGGAGGTGCGCCAGCGCATCTGCCCCGAGTAGGCCATGAAGATCACGGGGCGCACCACGTGATCGTGCAGCGCGTTCGAGTACCCGTAGGTGTAGTCCGCCGTGGAGCGCCGGATGCCCTCGCCGTCCTCCTCGTAGGTCACGAACGGTATGGGTGAGGTGTCGGAGCGGAACGGCGTGCCCGTGAGGGCGAGCCGCCGCGTGGCGGGCTCGAACGCCTCCCGCAGCCCGTCGCCCCAGGAGAGGGCGTCGCCCGCGTGGTGAATCTCGTCCATGATCACGAGCGTGCGCCCGGCCTCGGTGCGCGCCCGGTGCAGCAACGGCTTGTTCGCCACCTGCGCGTACGTCACGGCCGCGCCCATGTAGCCTCGCCCGTGCTGGCCGTCCGCGTTCTTGAAGTTGGGGTCGATGGCAAGCCCCACGCGCGAGGCCGCGTCCGCCCACTGCCGCTTGAGGTGGTCGGTGGGGGTCACCACCGTCACGCGC
Source organism: Kocuria sp. UBA5001 (assembly GCF_002398425.1). NCBI lineage: Bacteria > Bacillati > Actinomycetota > Actinomycetes > Micrococcales > Micrococcaceae > Kocuria > Kocuria sp. UBA5001. The sequence goes on along the minus strand of NZ_DGYR01000021.1, from coordinate 36,465 downwards.
TGGACAGCGCCGGAGTCGTGCAGCTTCTTCGCGACCGTGAGCGCGAAGGTGGTCTTGCCGGCCCCGGGGGTGGCCACGGCCATGAAGTCGCGGGGCTGGGCGGCCTCGTAGCGCTGGATCGCCTCGGCCTGCCACGCGCGCAGCTTGGGTGCGGTGCCCCACGCGGCCCTGTCCGGGTAGGCCGGGGGAAGATCTGCGGCCGCCCCGAAAAGGGACAGCTGGTCGTCGTCAGACACGTGGTGTTCGTCCTCTCCGCGCGCTCGGCGGCGCGCACTGCCCCGGTCGCGCACCGCGCGACCACCGCGGCGGCGTCGTCCTCACACGAGGGAACGACGTCGCACGGCAACGGCGCCCGCTCAGTTGCGGGCGCCGTCGGGTGCCCCGCAGCTCTGCGGGGCCTCACTGCTCTGGGATGCCAGTCAGTTCTCGGGCTTGTCCTTGCCGGGGCGCAGGCCCTGGTAGATCTCCTTGCACTCCGGGCACACCGGGAAGCGTTGCGGGTCCCGACCGGGGGTCCACACCTTGCCGCACAGGGCGATCACGGGTTCGCCGGACAGCGCCGACTCCATGATCTTCTCCTTGCGGACGTAGTGCGCGAAGCGCTCGTGGTCACCGGGCTCCGCGAACTGGCGGGTCTCCTCGCGCTCAATGGTGGAGGTGCCACCCACGGTCTGCGGCTCGGTCGCCGACTCGGTGCTGCTGACCACCCGGGAGGACCGCACGGATGGTACCTGGGATTCCTGGGCATCGGTGAATTCCATGTCTCCCACTGTACCCCGAGTGCCAGTGCCGACTTCCCTGTTCACCGGTAGGCGGAGACCTCCTGCAGCAGCTCCGGGGCGCGCGCGTCGAGCCACCGCCCGCCTGCGCGCGCACCGATCCACAGCAGCGCGAGACCCTCCACGAGGCCGACGGCCAGCGCGAGCCAGCTCCACGTGTGGTCCCCGGAGATCAGGTAAACGACCAGCAGGGCGAGAGCGGGCAGGCCGAGCAGCACGATCACCCCCATGAGCACGAACTGCATCACCAGGTTCAGCAGGGTGAACCCCTGGGCGCTCTTCATGGGCGTGGACCCCGGGGGCGGTGTGGGATAGGTGTAGCGCGCAGAGACGACCGAGACCACTCCGGCACCCCCGAGCAGCAGGGTCGCGCACAGGCCCAGCATTGCTGGCACCGCGCCCCAGTCCCCCGCGCGCACGAGCCACACGACGAGCGCCACGGCCACCAGGGGCACGCTCACGACGAACAGCGCCATCACCCGCCCGAGCCGGTCCGCCAGCCCGGGGACCCCGGCCAGCACGTGCAGGCTGAACGCGGAGTTGTCGTAGGAGATGTCCGCGGAGATCGCGAAGGCCATCAGCAGGGCGATGCCCGCAGGCAGCAGCCAGACTACGAACCCGGACTGCGAGGTGAGGAACCACGCGACCGCGCACATCGCGGGGACCATCACCAGGGACGCGCTGTATCGGGGGTCCCGCGTCCAGTAGAGCAGGCAGCGGACGGCCACCGCCCACGTGGGCGTCGCGGGCACACGGCCGAAGAGCCCGATGCCCTCCATGGCCTTCGTGCTGCCGCGGGCGGCTCCGGCTGCGGCGTCCCCCAGGGCACGGCGCAGGGCCACACGGGCAAGGACCGTGAGGGCGACGATCGACACCGCGGTGATGATCAGGCGGGCCAGTGCCGCGCCCCAGTGGCCCAGGGCGACGTCGCCGGGCACGGCCCACACGGCCCCCAGCGGTGTCCATGCGAGCACCGCCGCCCACGTGGGGAGCAGGCCCCAGACCCGTTCCAGACCGGCACCCAGGGCGGTGATGATCGGGCCGGTCAGGACCGCGAGCGCGAGCGCCACGATCGAGACCGTCTCCGTGGTGCGCCGGCCACCAGCCAGGCGGAGGCTCACGGCGGAGACGCAGCGCGATCCCACGAACGCAAGCAGCAGCCCGAGCAGCGCGCATGGAATGGACACGAGCACCGCCGGAAGAGAGCTCCGCCATGCCACCGCCCACCCGAGGCCCGCAACGAGCGTCAGCGCTCCGGGGATGCCGATCAGCGCACCCAGCACCTGTCCGACCAGCAGACCCGACGTGCTCAGCGGGAAGAGTCCCAGCCGGGCGGGGTCGAGCGTCGCGTCCGCCTTGGACGTGGCCACGGGCAGGATCCACCACCCGAGCAGCAGCGCCGTGCCCAGCAGCACCGACGCGGTGACCACCCACCGCAGCTCCTCCGCGCCCAGGAAGTAGAGGGAGATCATCAGCATCGCGAGCACGCCAAGGGCATAGAGCCCTCCGAGGATCGTCCCCACGAGCACCCACGTGCTGCGGGACAGCGTGTTGCGCAGCACCCGCCACTTCAGTGAGGCGAGCCGACGGGCCTCCTCTAGCACCCCGAGGTGCCGCACGGTGGCAGCTGCCCCGCCACCCGCCGGGCGCACGGAGCGGGGCACCGCGGCGTCGGCTTCCGCAGGTACCGTCGTGGCGGCATCGCGCGCGTCCGTACCGTGCGCCGTCGGGCTCCCGGTGCCGTCCCACGGGGCAGCACCGGGTTCCGCGGACGACGTCGTGCCGTCCCGGGGCTGCGCACGCCCCGATGTGGTGCGCGAAGGGTCGAGAGGGTACTGGTCGGGGTTCACTCGGGACGAAGCCACTGCAGCTCCTCCCCTGCGTCCGTGCGACCGCCCACGAGGGACACGAAGCGGTCCTCCAGCGAGAGACCGTCGCACACCTGCGCCGTGGTGCCCTGAGCGAGCACGCGCCCCTGGTCCATCACGGCCACGTGGTCGCACATGCGCTGAACGAGGTCCATGACGTGGCTCGAGACCACCACGGTCCCGCCCGCCTCCGTGTACTGGTGCAGCAGGGAGCGGATGTTGGCGGCGGAGACGGGGTCCACGGACTCGAACGGCTCATCGAGCACGAGCAGGCTGGGCGCGTGGATCATGGCGGCGGCGAGCGCGATCTTCTTCGTCATGCCCGCTGAGTAGTCCTGCACCTGGCGTCCGGCGGCGTCCTGAAGGTCCATGGCCTTCACCAGGTCCTCCGTGCGCTGCTTGACGACCTCCCTGTCCATCCCGCGCAGCAGGCCCGAGTAGGCCACGAGCTGGCGGCCGGTCAGCCGGTCGAAGAGGTGCGCGCCGTCCGGCAGCACGCCCATGCGCTGCTTGGCGCGCACGGAGTCCCCCCACACGTCCACGAGTTCGTCACGGCTGCCGCCGCCCACCAGCACGGTGCCGGAGGATGGACGCAGCAGTCCGGTGGCCATGGACAGGGTGGTTGTCTTGCCCGCGCCGTTGCGACCCACGAGGCCGTAGAAGGAGCCGCGCGGGACGGTGAGGTCCACGTGGTCCGCGGCGGGGCGCTCCGCGTGGCCGTAGACCTTGGTGAGCGCCCGCACCACGAGCGCAGCCGCACCGGGGCGCGCAGCGGGGTCGTGGTCCTGCGGGCGGGGGACGTCCTGGTGGGTGCGCTCGGTCGTGGCGGCCCCTGGGCCGGGCTCGCGGCGCGGGGTCGTGGGTCCGTCTGTGGGGATGCTCATGCTCCCAGCCTAGGAACCGGCATCCCCGGTGTCACTGCTCCACACCGCGAACGGATCAGAACAGCGCGCGCATGAGCTGCGAACGGGCGGCGACCACCCGGGGGTCGTCTGCTCCCACAACGTCGAAGAGGTCCACCAGCCGCTGCCGGGCGGTGTCCTTCTCGTCGCCGGCCTTCGTGCGCACGAGGTTCAGCAGCCGCCGGAACGCGTCCTCCACGTGACCCCCGGAGAGGTCGAGGTCCGCGACGGCGAGCGCCGCCTGCAGGTCCTCCGGGTCGGACGCCGCGGCGTCGCGCACGGCCTTCGCGTTCATGGAGCTCACGCGCTGCAGCAGGTGGACCTGGGAGAGCGCGAGCTTGGCGTCGTGGTCCCCGGGGTTCTCGGCGAGTGCCCTGCGGTACGCGGCCTCGGCGCCGTCGAGGTCACCGGCTTCCAGCTTGTCCACCGCCTCCTGGTGCAGGGGCGGCAATGGTGCAGGCTCCCCGTTCCCAGCATCCGTGGGCTCCGCCGTGCCGGTGACACCGTTCTGCTCCGCGAGGCCCAGCAGCTCGCCGAGCAGCCCGCGCAGCTGCTCCTCGGGGACGGTCGAGGTCACGAGCGGCACCACGCGCCCGCCCAGCAGGGCGAGCACCGTGGGAACCGACTGGGCCTGGAATGCCTGCGCGATCTGCGGCTCGGCGGCCGTATCCACCGTGCCCAGCAGCAGCCTGCCGTCGAAACCGTCCACAACCTTCGCGACGAGGTCAACGAAGCTCTCCGACTCCGGGCTCTGCGCCGCGTGCAGCACCACGACCACCGGGTACTGCGTGGAAGCTTCCGCGTACTGCTGGAAGTTCCCGGTGTTCAGGGCCACCCGGTAGGAACCGCCCCTGGTGTTCGCAGCTGTCGACGCCGCCTGCGCCGCCTGGGGTGCCCCGCCGGCGGCCGCGCCGCCCGTAGCCGCGCCCAGGTCCACGGCACCGCGCACAGACGCGGGAACCTGCTGCTCTCCCTGCCCGGGCGCACCCTGCTGTCCACGGGCCGACGCACCGGCCTGACGTCCTGACGGTGAAGGGGGGAACTCGCTCATGGCTGACCTCCTCGGAAGCCGCGCCCTCGAGGAGCGCGGGTCGAAAATGTGCCCGCCGTGCCACACAGCACGCGGATGTCGTCATTTCCATTATGTGCACCGGGCGGCGGGGATGTCCCGACGGCGCCGCGATGTACGCTTCCGGCGTGAGCACAACCTCCGATCCACGACGCAGGCCGCCCGCGCGATTCCGGCCCTCCCGCCAGCGCTTCGAGGTGCCGCCGGAACCCGCCGGGGACCAGGATGGGCGCCGCGCCCCCTGGGATCGCCCGGGTGACGTGCGGGCGCACCCGGTCCAGACGGGCTTCATGCTCACGGTGGGCGTGGGCCTCGCGCTGCTCGTCTACTACGTGCTCACGAACGTGGGCGGGCTGGTCGGCTGGATCGTGACGGCCGCGTTCATCTGCCTGGGGCTCGACCCCCTGGTGCGGTGGCTCGAATCCAAAGGCCTTCCCCGCCCGCTCGCGGCGGGAATTGTGATCGTCGCCCTGGCGCTGCTGATCACCGGATTCATCCTGGGCGTAGTGCCCCGCATGGTCGAACAGGCGCAGCAGATTGCCGCGCGGGGCCCGGACTTTGTGAACGACTTCATGCAATCGGACCTCTTCCACACCCTGGACGCCCGCTTCGACATCGCCTCCTCCGTGCAGACCGCCGCGGACGGGCTGCAGAAGCGGATCACCACTGACGAGAACTTCCTGGGCGGCATCTTCGGCTCCGTGGTCAACGTGAGCGGGGTGGTGCTCAACGCGATCACCGGAACGCTGATCGTGATGGCCTTGAGCCTGTACTTCCTCTTCTCCCTGCCCACCATGAAAGCGTGGTGCTACCGGCTGGCCCCCGCGAGCCGCCGCGCCCGCGTGCAGCAGCTCGGCGAGCGGATGACCAACGGTGTGGGCAACTACGTCATGGGCCAGGCGTGCGTGGCGCTGATCAACGCAGCCGTGGCGTTCATCCTCATGAACGTGTGGGGAGTGCCCTACGCAACCCTTCTCGTGCTCTTCGTGGGACTGCTCGCGTTCATCCCGCTCGTGGGCGGCGTGCTCGCCGGCATTCTTGTCACGATCGCGGCCTCCCTCGGCGGGTGGGACACGGCCATCCCCTACGCCATCTGCTACTTCGCCTACCTCCAGCTCGAGGCCTACGTGGTCTCTCCGCGCATCATGGCCCGGGCTGTCGCGGTGCCGGGCGCGGTGGCCGTCATTGCCGTCGCCGCCGGGGGCGCGCTGTGGAGCGTGCTGGGTGCGCTCATCGCCATCCCCACCGCGGCCGCGGGGCTGCTGCTGGTCCGTGAGGTCTTCGTCCCGCGCCAGGACGCCCGGTGAGCGACGACGCCGCCGCAACCCACGCCTGCCGCTAGGCTGTCCTGGTGCGTTTAGTGATTGCAGACTGCTCGGTGCGCTACGAGGGACGGTTGAACGCCTACCTTCCCCCGGCCCGCCGACTCATCATGCTCAAGGCCGACGGCTCGGTGCTCGTGCACTCCGACGGCGGCTCCTACAAGCCCCTGAACTGGATGAGCCCACCCGCGACGCTCCACGTCCGCGAACCCTCCGAGGAGCTTGCAGCGGAGGGAGTCACCGAGGTGTGGGAGGTCCGCGCGGGCAAGTCGGACGACCGCCTGCTCATCCACATCACCACCGTGCACAGCCAGCTCCACCACGAGCTCGGTGCGGACCCGGGGCTGGTCAAGGACGGAGTGGAGGCGGACCTGCAGAGGCTGCTCGCCGAGCAGATCACCCGCCTGGGTGAGGGCTTCTCCCTCGTGCGCCGGGAGTACCCCACCACCATCGGACCCGTGGACATCCTCGCGCGGGACGCCAACGGGGCCACCGTGGCGATCGAGCTGAAGCGCCGTGGCGACATCGACGGCGTGGAGCAGCTCACCCGCTACCTCGAGCTCCTCAACCGGGATCCCCTGCTGCGGCCCGTCCGCGGCGTCTACGCGGCCCAGCAGATCAAACCCCAGGCCCGCACCCTGGCCCGCGACCGCGGCATCGAGTGCCTCAGCCTGGACTACGACGAGATGCGCGGGGCCGTCGACACGCAGTCACGACTCTTCTGAGCCTCCCCGGCCGGCAGCACGCGCCGCTTCCCTCCTGGGCTGCAGTCGCTGCAACCGCTCCGGATGGCAGGTCGTGGTGTCCTGCGGAGCTCAGAGTGACCAGTGCGCTACCACTGAGATCTTGGCGACACATTCGCCACGGCCACGCGGAACGATTGACCGTCCCGCAACAGTATGTGATGCTTGAGGTGTTCTCGCATCATGTTTGACATGCTCGCAGGAATGGTAGCGAGCGTGAAGTTCTGACTGGCGCTGTGGCACAACATATCGTGAGCCGCATCCACAGCCTTCTCGCGGTACCAGTTCAGGTGCACATCCATGTGCACGCACTATTACTCCAGAAGGAGATGCCCCATTATGGCTCAGGGCACCGTTAAGTGGTTCAACGCAGAAAAGGGCTTCGGCTTCATCACGCCGGACGACGCTGATGGCGACGTCTTCGTCCACTACAGCGAAATTCAGTCGGGCGGCTTCCGCACCCTCGAAGAGAACCAGCGCGTCGAGTTCGAGATCGGCCAGGGTCAGAAGGGCCCCCAGGCCACCGGTGTGACCCTCATCTGAGTCGCGTCCCCGGACGAAACCCCCGCCACCTCGAGAGGTGGCGGGGGTTTTCTCGTGCCCGGGGTGGGACGGGCACGGGATGCGGCGGCGGAACAGCCGACCGGGAACGGTCCCCCGCCGACAGCCCGGGCGCGGGTTCCGGAGGACCGGGACCCGCGCCCGGCTCAGCTCCAGCCGCGCGCGATCCGCCGCTGCACCCGGACACCCGCGTTGGCGAGGTGGTCCACGAAGTGCTCGTAGCCGCGGTCGATGTGCTCCACCCCGGAGACCTCCGTGACGCCCTGGGCGGCCATGCCCGCGATCACGAGGGCCGCGCCGGCGCGAATGTCCATGGCCTCCACGGGCGCGCCGGAGAGCTCGTGAGCCGGGACGCCGTCCACGCGGGCGTGGTGGCCGTCCAGCCGGACACGCGCCCCCAGCCGTTCGAGTTCGGCCGTGAAGCCCCAGCGAGCCTCGAACACGTTCTCCGTGATGATCCCGGAACCTTCCGCCACCGCGTTGAGGGCCACCACGAACGGCTGCAGGTCCGTGGGGAACCCGGGGTACGGAAGCGTGGAGACGTTGATGGCTCGTGGTCGTTCGGGGCCCTGCACCACGAACCGTCCCTCGCGCGTGTCGATCTCGCAGCCCGCGCATCGCAGCTTGTCGAGGACCACGGACAGGTGCTCGGGTTCCGCCCCCTGGATCTCCACTCTGCCACCCGTCACCGCAGCGGCGAAAGCCCAGGTGCCCGCGACGATGCGGTCCGCCACGGTGCGGTGCGTGACCGGAGACAGCCGGGGCACCCCGTGGATCGTCAATGTGGTGGTGCCGAGCCCCTCGATGCGGGCACCCATCTCCCGCAGCATCCGGCCGATGTCCACGATCTCCGGTTCACGCGCCACATTCTCCAGCACGGTCACGCCCCGGGCCGTGGTCGCTGCCGTCATCAGGTTCTCCGTGGCACCCACGGACGGGTAGCCGAGACGGTACGTCGCTCCCCCGAGCCCGCCGTCCGCGCTGGCTCGCAGGAAGCCCCGCTCAATGCTCAGCTGGGCGCCCATGGCCTCCAGCCCGGCGCGGTGCATGTCGAGACCGCGCGTACCGATCGCATCTCCCCCGGGCAGGGCCACCTCCGCCCGGTGGCAGCGTGCCATCAGCGGCCCCAGCACGGAGATGGACGCGCGCATGGCCCGCACGAGGTCGTAGTCGGCCTGGTGCCCGAGCTCCTCGGGGACGTCGATGCTGACCTCGTGCTCAGCCGGCCGGTAGGACACGTCGCAGCCCAGGCGCCGCAGCAGCTCCGCCATGACGGTGACGTCGTGGATCTCGGGAACGTTGGTGATGGTGGAGCGTCCCACCGCCAGCAGCGTGGCCGCCATGAGCTTGAGCACGCTGTTCTTGGCGCCATACACCGGCAGTGCCCCGGCCACGGCAGACGGGCCCTGCACCTCGATCATTTCTTCCACGGTTCCTCCTGGTGGCCACGGCATTGTCTGGGGGAGTTGGGAACGGCGCCAGCCACGGTGACCGTGCGCGGCCGTGACGACACCGCGGAGACCTCACAACGTCGTCGACCCCCGCACCAGCAGGCACGAGGGTCGATGACGACGGGTCAGGCGATCCGGTCAGGCGGACCGGTTCTCCGACTCGAGGGAGACCTCGTCCGCGACGACCGTGACGCGGTTGTTGTCGACGGAGACGAAACCGGAGTCGATGGTGCCGCGCAGGCGGTCACCCTCCACGCGGTCTATCGCGAACTCCCCGGCGGTGAGCAGCCCAGCCATGGACTCGTGCCCGGGCATGATGCCGATCTCGCCCTCGGTGGTCCGCACCCGTACGAGTCGGGCGGTGCCGTTCCAGATCTTCCGATCCAGGGCGACGATTTCCACGATGAGTTCGGCCATCTCTACTTCTCGCCCGTCTCGGCCTTGATCTCGTCCCAGCGCCGCATGACGTCGTCCAGACCGCCCACGTTGTAGAAGGCCTGCTCCGGGACATTGTCCAGCTCCCCGTCACAGATCTTGCCAAAGGCCTCGATGGTCTCCTCGAGGGGAACCGTGGAGCCTTCCACACCGGTGAACTGCTTCGCCGTGTACGTGTTCTGGGAAAGGAACTGCTCGATGCGACGGGCGCGGGAGACCACGACCTTCTGCTCCTCGGAGAGCTCCTCGACGCCGAGGATCGCGATGATGTCCTGCAGTTCCTTGTTCTCCTGCAGGATCGACTTCACGCGGGTCGCCACGTCGTAGTGCTTCTGGCCCACGTACTGCGGGTCCAGGATGCGGGAGGTGGAGGACAGCGGATCGATCGCGGGGTACAGACCGCGCGAGGCGATCTCACGCGAGAGCTCCGTGGTGGCGTCCAGGTGCGCGAACGTGGTGGCCGGAGCCGGGTCCGTGTAGTCGTCCGCCGGCACGTAGATGGCCTGCATCGACGTGATGGAGTGACCGCGCGTGGAGGTGATGCGCTCCTGCAGGACACCCATCTCGTCCGCCAGCGTGGGCTGGTAGCCCACGGCGGAGGGGATGCGGCCCAGCAGCGTGGAGACCTCGGAGCCCGCCTGCGTGAAGCGGAAGATGTTGTCGATGAACAGCAGCACGTCCTGGTTCATGACGTCGCGGAAGTATTCCGCCATCGTCAGACCGGTCAGTGCCACGCGCAGACGCGTTCCGGGCGGCTCGTCCATCTGGCCGAACACGAGGGCGGTGTCCTTGAGAACCCCGGCCTCCTCCATCTCGACCCACAGGTCGTTGCCCTCACGGGTGCGCTCGCCCACGCCGGCGAACACCGAGGTACCGCCGAAGTTGCGGGCCACACGGGTGATCATCTCCTGGATGAGCACCGTCTTGCCCACGCCGGCACCGCCGAACAGACCGATCTTGCCACCCTTGATGTAGGGGGTCAGGAGATCGATGGACTTGATGCCGGTCTCCATCATCTCGGTGCTGCCCTCAAGCTCCGCGAAGGACGGCGCCTTGCGGTGGATGGGCCAGCGCTCCTGGACGTCCAGCTCGGAGGTGGCCAGGTCCAGGGAGTCGCCGAGCACGTTGAAGATGTGGCCCTTGACCACTTCGCCCACGGGCACCGAGATCGGGGCGCCGGTGTCCTGCACGGGCGTGCCGCGCACCAGGCCGTCGGTCTGCTGCAGGGAGATCGCGCGCACCACGTTGGAGCCGAGGTGCTGGGCGGTCTCGAAGGTGATCCGTCGCGGCTTGCCGTTGAAGTCGTAGTCAGCGGTCAGCGCGTTGTAGAGGTCCGGAACCTGGTTCTCGGGGAACTCGACGTCGACCACGGGTCCGATCACGCGGGCGATGCGGCCGGTGCCGCCCCCCGCGACCGGCTGGGTCGCCTGGTCGTTGATAGTGGCAGTCATTTCTCTCACTTCGTTTCGGCTGGCAATGGGCAGCGCGGGCCTAGAGGGCCTCGGCGCCACTGACGATTTCGGTCAACTCGGTCGTGATCTCCGCCTGGCGGGCGTTGTTCATCAGGCGCGTGTACTTCTTGATGAGCTCGGTGGCGTTGTCCCCCGCGGCCTTCATGGCGCGCTGGCGGGACGCGAGCTCGCTCGACGCCGCGTGGCACAGTGCCGAGTAGATGCGGGCCTTCACATACCTGGGAAGGATCTGGTTGAACAGCTCCTCCGGGTTCGGCTCGAACTCGAAGTTGCTGTGCGTGTCCTCCAGCGCCTCGTAGCGCTGGGAGACCTCATCGCCCAGGTCGTTCGCATCCACGACCTCCAGGGGCAGCAGGCGCAGCACCCGCGGCTCCTGGTTCACCATGGAGTTGAACTGCGTGTAGACGAGGAGGACCTCGTCCACGCCTGCATCCTCGTAGGGGGCGTTGATGTCGCTCATCAGACGCTCGGTGAGCTCCTCGGCGCGCTCGGTGCTCGCGCTGTCCGTGTTGCCCGTCCAGAAGTCGTCGTAGTCGCGGTGCCGGAAGTCGAAGTACGCCTTGGCCTTGCGGCCCACGAGGTACACGCGGGTCTCCTTGCCCTGCGAACGCAACAGTTCCAGCAGCTCCTCCGTGCGCTTGAGCACGTTGGAGGAGTAGGAACCCGCCAGCCCACGGTCCGACGTGAAGACCACGACGGCCGCCCGCCGGACCTCGTCCGGAACGGTGGTCAGGGGATGGGTGATGTTGTGCTGCGTGGCGATCTGGGAAACCGCGCGGGTCAGCGCGTTGGCGTACGGGTACGCACCTTCGAGGCTCTGCCGGGACTTGTTGATGCGCGAGGTCGCAATCATCTCCATCGCCTTGAAGATCTTCTTCATCGACGACGTGGATGCGATCTTCTGTCGGTAGACCCGAATCTGCGCTCCCATGAAATTTCCTTTCAGCACCGCGGTGGTGCGCCAAAGACCGGCGCACCACCGGAAGCGGCTACTTCTTGACGATCGTTTCCTGGTTCACAGCGGTGGCGCCGAGGCTGTCGTGCTCCTCCACGCCCGGCTCGATGCCGTGCTTGGAACCGTGGAAGTCACGCTTGACCTCGGCCACCGCGGTCTTCAGGGCCTCGATCGCGTCGCCCTCGAGCTTGCCGGTGGAGTTGATCGAGTCCATGACGTTGGTCGTGCGGCGCACCTGGTCCAGGAGCGCGTGCTCGAACTCGGACACGTTGGCGACCTCGACGTCGTCGAGCTGGCCCGTGGTACCGGCCCAGATCGAGACGACCTGGTCCGCCACGGGGTAGGGCGTGTACTGGGGCTGCTTGAGCAGCTCCATGAGACGCTCACCGCGGGTCAGCTGCTGGCGGGAGGCGGCGTCCAGGTCCGAGGCAAACATGGCGAACGCCTGCATGGAGCGGTAGGACGCCAACTCGAGCTTCAGCGTGCCGGAGACCTTCTTCATGGCCTTGACCTGAGCGGCGCCGCCCACGCGCGACACCGAGATGCCCACGTCCACGGCCGGACGCTGGTTGGCGTTGAACAGGTCCGACTGGAGGAAGATCTGGCCATCGGTGATGGAGATGACGTTGGTGGGGATGAACGCCGAGACGTCGTTCGCCTTGGTCTCGATGATGGGCAAACCGGTCATCGAGCCCGCGCCCAGCTCGTCCGAGAGCTTGGCGCAGCGCTCGAGCAGGCGAGAGTGCAGGTAGAACACGTCGCCGGGGTACGCCTCGCGTCCCGGCGGACGGCGCAGCAGCAGAGACACCGCACGGTAGGCCTCGGCCTGCTTGGAGAGGTCGTCGAAGACGATCAGCACGTGCTTGCCGTTGTACATCCAGTGCTGGCCAATGGCCGAGCCGGCGTAGGGAGCCAGGTACTTCAGACCCGCGGACTCCGAGGCCGGGGCCGCCACGATGGTCGTGTAGTCCAGGGCACCGTTGTCCTCCAGCGTCTGGCGCACAGCGGCGATGGTGGAGGCCTTCTGGCCGACCGCCACGTAGATGCAACGGACCTGCTTCTCGACGTCTCCGGACTCCCAGTTGGAGCGCTGGTTCAGGATGGCGTCCACCGCGATGGCGGTCTTTCCGGTCTGGCGGTCGCCGATGATCAGCTGACGCTGGCCGCGACCGATCGGGATCATGGCGTCGATGGCCTTGATGCCGGTCTGCAGCGGCTCGTGCACGGACTTGCGCATGGTCACGCCGGGGGCCTGCAGCTCGAGTTCGCGGCGGCCGTCCGTGGCGACCGGCCCGAGGTCGTCGAGGGGCTCGCCGAGCGGATCCACGACGCGGCCGAGGTAGCCCTCGCCCACGGGCACGGAGAGCACCTCGCCGGTGCGGTGGACCTCCTGGCCCTCCTCGATGCCCTGGAAGTCGCCGAGGACCACGACGCCGATGTCGCGGGTGTCGAGGTTCAGGGCCAGGCCCAGCACCCCGTTCTCGAACTTGAGCAACTCGTTGGCCATGACGGAGGGAAGGCCCTCCACATGGGCGATGCCGTCTGCCGCGGACGACACGCGTCCTACTTCTACTCGTTCCACGTTGCCGGGATCGTAGGACGCGGCGAAATCGTTCAGCGCGCTACGGATCTCGTCGGCATTGATGGTCACATCGGCCATCTGCTGTCCCTGCTCTCTACGTCGTGTGATCATCGCGTGAGCAATGACCAGGCTTGTTCTTGTCGCGATGCGTTGCCCCATCGCCGTGCAGCCGCGTGGGCCGCCCGTGGAGGCAACGCGACGAGATGCCGGCATCGACCGACTCCCCGCGATCCTCGCTCCACGAGAGGATCAGGCCGCGATCCGCTGCTGCAGCTGATCCAGCCGGTGGGTGACCGAGCCGTCGATGATCTCCTCGCCCACCTGCACGCGCAGACCCCCCACCAGCGACGGAGAGGTCTCCGTGGTCAGTTTGAGATCCCGTCCGTACAGGCGGTTCAGCGCGTCCCGCAGCTTCGCCAGCTGGTCCTCGCGCAGCGGCCGAGCCGTCTGCACGCGGGCGATCCAACGATGCTGCCGGTCCGCGACCCACTGGGCGAAGTGCTCGAGCAGCCGCCCGGGCAGCGAGCCGCGCGGTTCGCTGACCGCGCGTTCCACGAGCAGTGCGGCCTCCTCGGACCCCGGCGCCATAAGACGTCGGGCAAGGGTCACCTTGGCCTCGGCACTCGCACGCGCGTCCGAGAACGCGCGCTGCAGCTCGGCGGAACGCTCCAGCATGGACTTGAACCCGATGAGTTCGTCCACGAGCGCCTCGAGAGCGTCGACACCGCCACGGTTCTCGGCGGCCGCGGCTGCGAGCTGCACGGCCGTCCGCTCGATCCCGTCCCCCAGCTGGCGCTCGGTGGCGCTTCGCTGGGAGGCGAGTTCCGCGACGATGTCCACGGCGACGTCGTTGGCCCGGCCGTCGAACAGCGTGTGCACGAGGCGGGCACGGTCCTCTGCGGAGCGCGAGGGGTCCGTGAGTGCCCGGCGCAGTGGGCCGTTGGCGTCCACGATGTCCAGGATCTCGAAGAGCTGCTTCGTGATCCCGGTGCTCGCGGCCCCGGCCCAGCGGTCCACGTCCACTGTGAGGGGTCGGTAGGGTTCGTTCGATGCTTCTGCCATTACCGTGCAGCTCCCGTACGGCCTTGCTCGGCGTCCAGGTCAGCCAGGAAGCGATCGACCACGCGGTTGGCGCGGTCGTCGTCGTTCAAGGACTCCCCGACGATCTTGGACGCGAGCTGCGTTGCCAGAGTGCCGACCTCGTCCCGCAGGGACACCACGGCCGCCGCACGCTCGGCCTCGATGGCCTTGTGGGCGTTCTCGGTGATCCGCGCGGATTCCAGGTTGGCGCGATCCTTGAAGTCCGCCAGGATCTTCTCGCCCTCTGAGCGAGCTTCCTCACGGATCTTCTGGGCCTCGAGCCGGGCACTTTCGAGCTGCTGGTTGTACTCGTCGCGTGCTGCCTTGGCCTCGGCCTGAGCGGCCTTCGCCTTGGCAAGTCCACCCTCGATGGCGTCCGCCCGGTCCTTGTAGACCTTCTCGAACGCCGGGACGATGAACTTGAACGCGATGAAGAGCAGAATCACGAACCCGATGAAGGTGATCAGCATTTCCCAGCCGTCGGGGAAGAGAGGACTCTTCGCCTCCTCGGCTGCCAACACCAGTGCGTTCATGAGCGCGATTCCTGTTCTCTAGTTAGGGCGTGTTCTGAGGGGTGCCTCAGAGCAGCGCCAGGACGAAGCCCAGAATGGCGAGGGCCTCGACCACGGCGAAGCCCATGAACAGCATCGGCTGGATCACGCGCTGGGACTCGGGCTGGCGAGCGACGGACTGCATGTAGGCAGCGAAGATGAGCCCCACACCGATACCACCGCCGATGGCAGCAAGACCGTAGCCAATGACGCTAAGCGAACCTTCCATTGTGGATATTTCCTTTCTGGGTGCCCGCAGGAGCGAGCGGTGGTGCCGTTACGAGAACCGTGAACGGACGATGGTCAGATGAGCGGCCCGGAGGCGGCGCTCCTTCGTGGGGCTAGTGCCCCTCCTGCAGTGCGCCCTGTACGTACACGGCGAACAGCAGGGTGAAGATGTAGGCCTGCAGGATCTGGATCAGAACCTCCAGGAAGTAGATGAACAGTCCCAGCACGAGGCCGAAGGCCGAGCCGGCGATGCCGAGCACGCCGCCCACCTCGGTGGCGAGGTACGCCATGAACGCAGCTGCGACCATGATGGCCATGTGACCCGCGAACATCGTGGCGAACACACGCAGCGCGTGCGTCACCGGACGGATGATCATGTTCGAGAGGAACTCGAGCGGGATCAGGATCACGTAGAGGACTTTGGGCACGTCCGGCGGCATGGTCATCTTGACCATGAAGTGGCCGAGACCGTGACGTTTGATGCCGACACCGACCCACACGACGTAGGCAATGGCGGCCAGCACGTAGGCGGAACCCGGGTGCGACAGCGTGGGAAGCTGGAGCAGGGGGATCGACCCGAAGAGATTGTTGACCAGGATGAAGAAGAAGAAGCTGAACAGCAGCGGCACGTAGGGCCGGAAGTCCTTCTCCCCGATGATGTCCCGACCCAGGTGGTTGCGAACCAGGCCGTAGCCCATCTCGCCCACGTACTGGCCCTTGGAGGGCACCATGGCCCGGCGGCGGATCACAAACATGAAGAAGCCGGCGATCAGAACCACCGACAGAAGGATCAGCAGAGACTGCTTGCCGAAGGCGAGGGACCCGAGTTCGAAGAACGGGGGAAGATGGGCGTCTTCCGTGGAAGGGGCCACGAATTCGGCCGGAATCCTCAGGGCGGGGTTCAATACGGGTCCTTTCTGCGGTATCCAGACCGGTCATGCTCCGGGCCGGTGGCCCGGTTCAGATGACTTCCTTGTCTCCGACGTGGTCTTCTGCGGGGGTTGGCTGCGGTTCAAGGCGTCCCTCATGTGGAGGTAGCCGAGGTACACCCCGGCGGACGCGCCGAAGACGGCACCCGCGATCACAATCCACCGTGTTCCCAGCAGGTGATCCAGGAACCAGCCTACCAAACTCCATAACACCGCACCGACCACTATGTAGAGCAACACGGCGAGTCCTCCGCCGAGACCGCCCTCCTCGACCAGCTCCCCCGCAGTCTGCAGGGTCTCCCCACGCGCGGCGTCTCGGTAGCGGTGGGACGCCTTGCGGAGCCGGTCGGTAGCAGACCCGTCAGTGTCCGGGTCGGTGGGTCCCGGAGAGCCGGGCTGGTCCGGTGTCGCGGTCATGGCGTCTCGCTCTCGTGGTGGTGAGATCCGACGGTGGCGTCCCTGTTCCCTGGGAGGCCCCCCAGGGGCCGGTTCGCGCCGCCATCGGCGTCTGTCAGCGCGAGCTCGGAGCGGGGCGTCATGCCGGCGGTGACGCGCCGCACGAGCAGCGCGAAGACGGCAGTCGAGAGCACGAGGCAGGCCAGCACCGTCACGGCGAAGGCCCGCGAGGCCAACCATCCGGGGGCGCCCACCACGAGCAGCACCCATCCCAGGACAAGCACCTTGAGCAGGTAGAGGGCCGCGAGCGCAGGGGCCGTGACTGCGGGGGCCACCCGGTACATCTGCGCCGCAACAAGCACCGTGGCACTCGAGCTGAGGGCCACCAGGCCCGCGCCGAGCACGACGGAGCGCAGCGTGTCGGAGGTTCCCAGGCCGGCCACCAGCACGAGGAGCGCCCCGAGGCCGAGGCAGGCCAAGGAGCTGCGGCGCACGCCCGGGCCGTAGGACTGCGGGATCGTTGACGCGGCTGGCGGGGCAACGGAGGATGCCGTGTCGGTGGCGGCACGAGGGATGTCCTCCCCGGCGCGCCCGGTCTCTGGGCGAGTCGTCACGATGCGGCCCCGCCCCTCACCCTGTGGAGCCGCGAGAACAGCTGCGGGGAGCCGAGGTACACCACGATGACGAGCACCACGGCGAGGCCTGCGATCGCCGAGCCCGTGCCGTCCGCCCGCAGCCCGTACAACGAGATCAGACTGACCAGCACCGTGGCCGCCGTGACCACCAGCGAGGACTGGACGTGGGACAGTCCCACGTCCGTGAGGCGCTGGTAGACGTGCTGACGGTGCGGCTTGTACCAGACCTCGCCGCGACGAATGCGCAGCACCAGCGTCACGGCCGTGTCCGCGAGGTAGACGAGGAGCGGGGGCAGCAGGTATTCCACGTACACACCCGAGAGGAAGGCGGCGATCGCGATGGCCGCGATGGCGCCACCGAGGACGTAGGACCCGACGTCGCCCAGGAAGACCGTGCCGCGTCCCAGGTTCCAGGGCAGGAACCCGAGGAACGCTCCGGCCAGGGCAAGACCGGCGCAGACCATCCAGGGCATCCCGTTGGCCGCACCCGCCCACGCGTAGAGCAGCCCCACGGCGCCGCCGTGCAGACCTGAGATCCCGTTGATGCCGTCCATGAAGTTGGCGATGTTGATGTACGCGACGGTCGCGACGACGCCCACGGGCCACCACCACGCGGGCACGCCCAGGGTGACGATCAACGCCGCCGTGCCGACGGCGCCCACGAGAGCCTGTGCGCCGAGGCGCATGCCGATGGAGACGCCGTGGTAGTCCTCCGCCCAGCCCAGGGCCGCCGGGGCCAGGGTCATCGCGAGCACCACCACGGCCACCGAGCGGTCCACCGGAATCAGGCCGGTCAGCAGGCAGGTCCCGTAGGTGAGCACGAGCGAGACAGCCACAGCGAGCCCCATGCCGCGCAGCACGGGTTTCGAGTGTGAGGAGCGGTCCGAAGGGATGTCGACGACCCCCCAGCGGGTCAGCCACGGCTTCACCGTGAAGGGAAGCACCGCAGAGAGCACGAAGGCCAGGAGCAGCGTCCAAGGCGCCAGCCCCAGAAGCATCGACAACGCGTCCCCGCCCGTCACCGCGCCGGGCTCGGCCATGGCCGGCAGCTGCGCGGCACGCGGCACGGTGGCAGCGCCCGGCGACGACGCGGTCAACGCCAGCACTGCTGGCGCGGGGGCGAGGAGGCCCGTGAGCACGGCGCTCATGCCCGGTGCCCCTCGTTGTCTCGGACGCTCAACCCCGGGGTGTGCGGATCAGCGGGTGGCTGCGGGACCCGGCCCGCGCCGTCGCCGGCATGGCCGCCCTTGCCATCAGGGCTCGCCGAGGAAGCCCCGACGGCGCCGCCTGTTGCACCACGCGGCGTGTCCGCCGAGGAGTGCCCGCTCTCGCGCCCGTCCTCTTGGGAGGACACGCACCGCGCCGCGCGGGGCACCGAGAAGCTCGTGATCCTGGGCTGAGTGCTCACCACAACCTGGGGGATGGATCCCGTGAACACCATGCCGCCGCGGACCTTCCACACGTGCCGGTCCAGGTTCGCGGGGTCGAGACGTTCAGCCTTGGCATGGGAGATCTTGGGGTGGAAGGGACGCTCGTCTGTCTCCCCCGTGCCGATCAGGTCCTCATGCAGCTTCTCCCCGTGGCGCAGCCCGGTGATCTCGATGGCGATGTCCTCCCGCCCGGACATGGCCCGCAGCCGCTGGGCGATGTCCATGATCCGCACGGGCTCGCCCATGTCCAGGATCAGCACCTCTCCCCCGCGGGCGATCGCTCCGGCCTGGATCACGAGCTGGCAGGCCTCAGGAATGGTCATGAAGTAGCGCGTGGCGTCCGGGTGGGTGACGGTGATCGGCCCACCCTGCCGAATCTGCTCCGCGAACAGGGGAAGCATGGAGCCGCGGGAGCCGAAGACGTTGCCGAATCGCACGGACGCGTAGCGCCTGCCGGTCTGCTCTCCCATCCAGGCCGTGAGCTTCTCGGCGACCCGCTTGGAGTGGCCCAGCGCGGTGGTGGGGTTTGCCGCCTTGTCCGTGGAGACGTTCACGAAGACGTCCACGTCCACCGACGCCGCCGCCTCCAGCACGTTCAGGGAGCCCATCACGTTGGTCTTCCACGCCTCGTCCGGATACTGCTCCAGCAGGGAGACGTGCTTCAGCGCGGCCGCGTGGAACACCACCTGTGGCCTGCGCTCCTGGAACACCCGGGTCAGGGCGTCCCCGTCCCGGATGTCGCACAGCACGGTGTCCTTGCCGTCCAGAAGCCCGCGGCCGGTGATGGAGATCTGGGTGGCCTGCAATCCGGTCTCGTCCCGGTCCACCATGATCAGCTCAGCAGGCTCGAAGCCCACCAGCTGACGGCACAGCTCGGAGCCGATGGACCCGCCCGCGCCGGTGACAAGTACCCGCTTGCCGGTGATGTAGCCGGCGATGGCGTCCACATGGATGTCCACGGGCCGACGGCCGATCAGGTCCTCCATGGAGATGTCGCGCAGGTCCATGCCCTGGTTCCCACCGGCGAGCATCTCGCTCAGCGGGGGCACGGTCATCACGCGTGTGCCGGTGCCTTCCACGGTCTCCGACACGCGCTGCATCGTGCGGGGATCCGCGTCCGCCAGCGCAACGATCAGCACACCGGAGCGAGTGTGCTCCAGCACGGATGCGGCGTCGTGCAGCGTGCCCATGACAGGAACGGAGGAGATGCGCAGGTGCTTCTTGGCCGGGTCGTCGTCGAGCAGGGCCACCGGCAGGAAGCCCGATGCGGGGTCCTGCATCATGCGGTGCACCAGGAACGTGCCCAGGGCGCCTGCTCCGAAGATCACCACGTGCTGGGC
Organism: Kocuria sp. UBA5001; assembly: GCF_002398425.1. Lineage (NCBI taxonomy): Bacteria > Bacillati > Actinomycetota > Actinomycetes > Micrococcales > Micrococcaceae > Kocuria > Kocuria sp. UBA5001. Next base: position 16,737 of record NZ_DGYR01000021.1, on the reverse strand, counting down.
CTCGTCCCCGGGTTTGGCGGTGGACTCCTGGTACATCCGCTTCAGGTAGCGCAACGCGGCCATCAGCAGGCACGCGAAGGGGAAGGCGATGAAACCGAGCGACCGCGGCACCCGCAGCGTGACGCCGAAGACGAGCAGCACACCCTCGAGCAGCGCCGTCACGATGACCGTGACGACCACGAGCAGCTTGGCCTCCTCGAAGCTGCCGAACGAGTACCGGCCCTTGTAGAGGGCGAATGAGAACCCCAAGAGCAGCTGCAGGGCCACCGCCACCACGCACGCGGTCACCACACCGCCCACGGAGACGAGCTCGACGTCGAGCTCGAAGCGCAGCAGGACGGCCACCCACAGCGCCACGATCCACGCGGCGGAATCCAGGATCATCTGGATCCACAGCCACGCGACGGGCTTCTCGCCTCGGGTGGTGGGTCTCGGGGGGTTGGGCATGGGGGCGTAGTCCTTTCGGGCGCGCGGATCAGCCGCTGCGGTGACCCACCATGAGCCGGTAGGCCGCTTCTCGCACTCGGACGGGCACGAACCGGTAGCCGCCGCGCACCATGACGTTCGTTGCCCATTGTAGGAACCCCACGTGGCCAAGCGCCCGCAACCGGGCCTGGAGCGCGAGTTCCGCCCTGAGCACGCTGTACCCGCCGCGGCGTTCGTAGGAGCCGGCGGAGACCCGGTACCCCACGAGCGGCTCGGCCACATTGCGCACGTCCGCGCCCGCGTGGAGCATGCGTGCCCACAGCCAGTAGTCCTCCGCCATCGGCGCGTCCTCGTAGCCGCCCACGCGCTCCACGCTACTGCGGCGCAGCACCACGGTGGGGTGCGAGATGGGGTTGCGGCGCCTGCTCACCGCCATGATGCGCCGCGCCCCCACGGGCGCCGCACGCAGGGCCAGGGGCGTGCCCTCGTCGTCGCCGATCTCGTGCATCGACGCCCCCACGAGGTCCGCGCCGGCCTCGATCAACGGAAGCTGCAGCTCGAAGCGGCGAGGGTAGGCGACGTCGTCCGCGTCCGCGCGCGCAACGACGTCGTACGAGCAGCTGGGCAGGGCCGTGCGCAGTGCGTGGGCGAGCCCATGGTTCTCGGGGATGCGTACGAGGCGCACGGGAACCGGGCACCCGCGCTCGAGACGCTCGAGCTCGGCGTGGAGCTCAGGCGGCACAGGGCCGTCCTGGACGACCACGACTTCGGCGGGGGGCCTGGTCTGCTCCACCGTGTTGGACTCGACCGCCCGGCGCAGGCGCTCGGGTGTGTCCCCCGCGTACACGGGCAGCAGCAGGGAGAAGCGCGCGGGCAGCTCGGACGGGGTCAGCGGCTCAGCGAGGGCCACCGAAACCACGTCCGCGTATGCCGTTGCCGTAGAGCCGCACCCACGTGCGCAGGCCTTCGAGGTCCCGGTTCTTGAGATAGTGCGCCGGGTAGCCGATCACGTCCGCGCCCAGCTGCACGAACCGCTTGTAGCGCCACGAGACGTAGCCGCGGTTGCGGAAGAAGTGGCGCTGCTTGAACTCGCCCGGGGGGATCAGCACCTGGAGCCTTCCGGGGATCACCACGTGCTCCTCGTCCCAGCCCGGCGGGTGGGAGACGGCGGCGGTGGTCACGGTGCCGAACGGCAGCCCGCTCTTGCGCAGGCGCACCAGGAAGTCCACCTCGTCCCCGCGCAGGAACAGCTTCAGGTCCGGCAGGCCCACACGGAAGAAGACGGACTCATCCATGAGGGCCCCGTTGAAGAAGTTGGCGTAGGAGTCGATGAAACCCAGCGGAACGAGGTCCTCGCGCCGGTGCGTGATCCCGCCGTCGAGGCGGAACGGGAAGGAGAGGAGTTCGTGGTTTTGCGGTGCCACGATCAGGGGCGAGACCACGGCGAGACCGCGCTCACGGGCGGCCGTGCGCAGCACGCGCAGGCAGTCGGGGTCCTCCGGGTGGGCATCGTCGTCCATGAGCCAGACCTGCTCCGCTCCGCTGGCCAGGGCCGTGAGGATGGCCAGGGAGAAGCCGCCGGCGCCCCCCAGGTTCGCCACGGAGCGGCGGTAGTGCAGCTCGAAAGCCCCCCCGATCTGCTCGCGCAGGGCGGCCTCGTCCAGTGCGGTGCGTCCAGCGTCCACGAGGCACAGGCTCGCCACGGGATCGGTCTGTGAGCGCAGCCCGTCGATCAGCACCGCCACATCCCGCGGCCTGTCCTGCGTGACGCAGGCAACACTCACGATGGGGTTCGTGGGGGCCACGGCCCTCGGGTAGGTTTCCGTCATGACGCCCCCGGCGATCTGGTCGTGTGGTAGTCCAAGCTGCTCCGTCGCGCTCCCCTCCGCCGCGGGCGGACGCGCTGCGGGCCGGAGCCCGGCGAATTCCCGGAGTCTATCAACGCTCACCATGGTGCCCGCTCAACGTCACCCGGACGCCCGCTGCGGGTGCGCGCCGGGCCCCGTCCTCTTCCGGCGCTACCGTACGATGGGAGGACCATCACGGGAGGAGATACACAGTGACGGCTCACAGCTGGCGCGTCCTCGGAGCAACGGGCTTCATCGGTTCCGCCATCACCACGGCCCTCCGGGCGCGTGACATCCCGGTCACCCCGGTGGCCACACCCCGCCTGGCCTCTCCGGCGACCACCGTCCACCACGTGATTGAGCACGCGCACCGGCTGGAGTCCGTGATCGACTACCTGGCCGAGTCCTTCGCGGGCGCCGACACCGTCGTCAATGCCGCGGGCCTCGCCGCACCGGACCAGACCCACCAGCAGTCGCTGACCGGCGCCAACGCCCTGCTCCCGGTGCTCGTGGCGCTCGCGGCGCACCGCACCGGTGTGCGCCGGGTGATCCACATGAGCTCCGCATCGGTGCAGGCGGACGCACCGGTGCTCGACGAGTCCATCCGCACGGCGCCGTTCTCCCCCTACTCGTTCTCGAAGGCCCTCGGCGAGTCCGCGCTGTACCGGCTGCACTCGCAGTGGAGCGAGGAGCCGAGCGCCCCGGAGCTCACCGTGATCCGGGCGACCTCCGTGATGGGCACGGCCCGTCGGACGACTCGCATGCTGGCCCGCTTCGCTTCCTCTCCGCTGAGCTCGGTGGCCGGCGACGGAACCGCACCCACGCCCGTGACCTCGGTGACGGCGCTCGCGCAGTTCACCGCGTCCGTGGGCGAGTTCCGGGGCGAGCTTCCGCCGGTGATCCTGCAGCCCTGGGAGGGCGCAACCACCGGTTCCGTGCTGCGCGACGCCGGCCGGCGCCACCCCCTGAACCTCCCGCCGCTGCTGTGCCGCGCAGTGATCGCGTGCGCACGCTTCGGCTCCGACGCGGTGGGACACCGCTACGCGGGTCTCATCCGCCGCCTCGAGGTCACCTGGTTCGGCCAGCGGCAGGTCCCCGGGTGGGCCCACGAGCACGGCGTGATTCCGCAGCCCCACGTCCAGGAGATCCTGCGAGAAGCGCACCTCGCACTCGGACGCTGACCCCTTCCAACAACGAGCCCGCCCCCTCGCGGCGCAGCAGCACTGCACGGGGGCGAGTTCTTGTGTGAGGTCAGGGGATCACTCCCCCACGAGACGTTCGGCGTCCTCTATGCTCAGGGCGCTCGTGCCGTCCCACCGGGGTTCGTGACGCACACGGCGGTCCCTGCCCTGGTCGACGGCGCTCTCCGCTGTGGGCGCGCCGTCCTGCACCATGGCGTTGATGAGCTCCTCGTCCGAGACATCGGAGGCATCCCGGGTGGTGGGGGTCCGCGGCACTTCGTGCGCCGCGGAGGACTGCGCCGCGACGTCGCCGTCGTCCGCGGCGTCGGCAGAACCGGTCGTCCCGGCCGCGGACGTCACGTCCGTCGTCTCTGCCGTGCCATGCGAGGCCGACGACGACGCCGCACCCGCGGCGGTCTGCGCCGACGCGCCGGTCTCCGTTGCCACTGCCGCTGTACCGTCCTCGGCGGGCGACGCGGCCAACGGGACCGTCGCGCCGACGGTTCCGGCAGCTGGTTCGGCCGACGTGGTGGCTGCAGCGGCGGCTACGCCCTCCGCGGGGGTGCCTGTCGCGGCGTCCTGGCCAGGCTCCATGGCGCCGCCGTGGACCGCAGGAACGACCTCACGCAGCCGCTCGAGCGTGATGGCACCGTGGCGCAGCACCACGGGCGTCTCCCCCGTGCAGTCCACGATGGTCGAGGCCACGTCCCGTGCGCCCGCGGCGGTGGACACAACCGGGCGGGGGCCGTCGTCGAGGTAGAACGGAACCCGGTCCTGAAGCATCGCCTGGGCGCTCTGCGCGGTCAGTGCGGCGGGCATGCCCGTGCGGTTCGCTGAGCTCACGGCCATGGGACCCACCCGCTCGAGCACCGCTCGCGACACGCGGTCGTCCGGGACGCGCAGCGCCACCGTGCCGTGGGTCTCCCCCAGGTCCCAGCCGAGCGTGGGCTGCGCCCAGCACACGATGGTCAGCGCACCCGGCCAGAAGGCCTCCGCGAGCGCGCGGGCGTCCGCCGAGACCTGGTCCGCGAGGGCGTCCATGACCTCGGGCCGGGCGATGAGCACGGGCGGGGGCATCTCCCGCGTTCTGCCTTTGGCGCCCAGCAGGGCCTGCACCCCGGCGGCGGAGAAGGCGTCGCAGCCGATGCCGTAGACCGTGTCGGTGGGCAACACGATGCACTCGCCGCCGCCCACGACCTCCGCGGCAGCCGCCACGGCCTCGTCCAGCTGCTGCTGGTCCCCACAGGGCCTGATCTCACTCACGGGCTTCTCCTCCGCTCACGTACTTCGTCTGATTCCCCGGAGCATGACGCCGTCGAGGCTTCTGTTGTCCGGGATTCGTCGTCACGGGTGCAGTGCTCCCACCCAGGGCGTAGGCCCGCCCTGCCTGCAACCGTCGGTCGTGGCTCAGGAGCGTTCTCCCGGCAGGACAGCGGTGGTCGCGCGGGGCCGGCCCACGAGATCGTGGTGCAGCCTTACATCCGTGAAACCCCGCCCAACCAGTGCCTCGGCCACGGCAGCCACCTGCGACTCCGCATGCTCCACGATGAAGCTTCCACCGGGGCGAAGCAGGCGCAAAGCCGTGTCCATCGCCGCGCACGGCAGACGCATCCCGGTCTCGTCGCCGCCGTAGAGCGCGGTGGGCGGGTCGTAATCCCGCACCTCCGGGTCCTCTGGGATCTCCCCGTCGGGCACGTACGGCGGGTTGGTCACGACCACGCAGAAGCTGCCCGCCGTTACGAGCGTGAGATCCCGGTAGTCGCACTCGAGCAGACGGACCGGGGAGCCCGCGAGGTTCTGGCGCGTCCACCGCAGGGCCTCTGGCTCCCGTTCGACCGCGCTCACACGGCACGCCGGATCCTCGGTGGCCACAGCCAGGGCGATCGCCCCGCTGCCCGTCCCGAGATCGACGACGGCGGGGTGCAGCTCCCCGTGCTCGCGCCACAGCCGTGCCTCGTCCAGGCTCAGCTGCACGAGCAGCTCGGTCTCCGGCCGTGGCACGAAGACCCCCGGCCCCACGGCGAGCTCGAGCTGTCGGAAGGGCGCTCGGCCGGTGATGTGCTGGAGGGGTTCCCGCCGGGCACGGCGCGCCACGAGGCCCCGGTAGCCAGGAGGCTCGGGCGCGCCCAGGATGGCCTTCGCCTCGGTCTCCCCGCGGCCCAGGCCCAGGACGTGGGAGGCGAGCAGGACGGCATCGGCGTCCGGGGAGGGGACGCCCGCGGCCGCGAGCTCGCGCCGGCCCCACCCGATCGCCTGGGCGAGAGTCGTGGTCACGGCTCAGCTCTTCCGGCCCGAGGGCCCCTGCCCAGCGGAGTCCTGGCTCAGCTGCTCCAGCCGGTGGCGTTCGTCGAGCTCGACCGCGGACGTGATGACGGGCTCCAGGGCACCGTCCAGCACGTGGTCCAGGTTGTAGGCCTTGTAGCCCGTGCGGTGATCCGCGATGCGGTTCTCGGGGAAGTTGTAGGTGCGGATGCGCTCGGAGCGGTCCACCGTGCGCACCTGCGACTTGCGGGCCGCCGCGTTCTCCGCGTCGATCTGCTCCTGCTGGTGCGCGAGCAGGCGCGCCCGCAGCACGCGCATTGCCGCCTCACGGTTCTGCAGCTGGGACTTCTCGTTCTGCATGGAGACCACGATGCCCGTGGGGACGTGCGTGATCCGCACGGCCGAGTCCGTGGTGTTCACGGACTGCCCGCCGGGACCCGAGGAGCGGTAGACGTCGATCTTGAGGTCGTTCTGGCTGATGTCGATCTCGTCCGGCTCGTCCACCTCCGGGAACACGAGCACCCCGGCGGCCGAGGTGTGCACGCGCCCCTGGGACTCCGTCACGGGAACCCGCTGCACGCGGTGCACCCCTCCCTCGTACTTGAACCGTGCCCAGGCGCCCTCGGACGGGTCCGGGGAGTTTCCCTTCACCGCCAGCTGGACGTCCTTGTAGCCGCCCAGTTCCGTGGGGGTCGAGGAGAGGATCTCCGTCTTCAGCCCCGACTGCTCCGCGAAGCGCATGTACATGCGCAGCAGGTCCCCGGCGAAGAGCGCGGACTCGTCCCCCCCCTCCCCCGCCTTCACCTCGAGGATCACGTTGCGGCCGTCGTCCGGGTCCCTGGGCACCAGCTTGCGGCGCAGCACTTCACGGGCCTCGCCGAGCTGCTCCTCGAGGGGCTTGACCTCCGCGGCGAACTCGGGATCCATGCTCCCGAGTTCGCGCGCGGCCTCCAAGTCCTCGGACAGCCGCTCGACCCTGCGGTGCGCCTCCACGATCGCGTTGAGCTCGGAGTACCGCCGACCCAGTTTCCTGGCCCTGCCCGCATCCGCGTGGACGGCGGGGTCCGCCAGTTCGTGCTGCAGCTGGGCGTGCTCATCCAGCAGCGGCTGCACGGGATCGGACATGGGGTGTTCTCCTTCTCGACGGGCGGGACGTGACGCGGGGTTGGCGTCCTAGTGGCCCGCGAGCGTGGTCTTCTGGACCTGCAGCAGGAACTCGGCGTTGGACTGGGTGTCCCGCAGCTTGCTCGTGAGCAGCTCCAGGGCCTGCTGCTGCTCGAGACCGGAGAGCACACGGCGCAGGCGCCACATGATTTTGATCTCTTCGGACGAGAGCAGGTTCTCCTCGCGGCGCGTGCCGGAGGAGTTGACGTCCACGGCCGGGAAGATGCGCCGGTCCGCGAGCTGGCGGGAGAGCCGCAGCTCCATGTTGCCCGTGCCCTTGAACTCTTCGAAGATGACCTCGTCCATCTTGGAACCCGTCTCCACGAGCGCGGTGGCCAGGATGGTGAGCGAGCCGCCGTTCTCGATGTTGCGCGCCGCGCCGAAGAACTTCTTGGGCGGATACAGCGCCGCGGAGTCCACGCCGCCGGACAGGATGCGTCCGGAGGCCGGGGCGGAAAGGTTGTACGCACGGCCGAGGCGGGTCATGGAGTCCAGCAGGACCACCACGTCCATTCCCATCTCCACGAGACGCTTGGCGCGCTCGATCGCGAGCTCCGCCACCGTGGTGTGGTCGTCCGCGGGACGGTCGAAGGTGGAGGCGATGACCTCGCCCTTCACCGTGCGCTGCATGTCAGTGACCTCTTCGGGCCGTTCGTCCACGAGCACCATCATGAGGTGGACCTCGGGGTTGTTCGTGGTGATCGCGTTGGCGATCGACTGCAGCATTAGGGTCTTGCCCGCCTTGGGCGGGGAGACGATCAGACCGCGCTGGCCCTTTCCGATCGGGGCCACCAGGTCCACCACGCGGGGGCCAATCTTCTTCGGGTCGGTCTCCAGTCGCAGGCGCTCCTGCGGGTACAGCGGCACGAGCTTGTTGAACTCGACGCGTTCGCTGTTCTCCTCCGGCTTGCGGCCGTTGACCGTGGTCAGCTGCACGAGCGCGGAGAACTTCTGGCGGGAGTTGTTGTGCTGCTCCCCCTCGCGCGGCGCCCGGATGGCACCCACGATGGCGTCGCCCTTGCGCAGGTTGTTCTTCTTGACCTGGGACAGGCTCACATAGACGTCCGAGGGCCCGGGCAGGTAGCCCGAGGTACGCACGAACGCGTAGTTGTCGAGCACGTCCAGGATGCCGGCCACGGGCAGCAGGACGTCGTCCTCCGTGATCTCGACGTCGTCTACGTCGGGACCGTTGTTGCGGTTGCGGCGGTTGCGGCGCTCGTTGCGGTCGTTGCGATCGCCGCGGTTGTCCCGGTCGTTCCGGTTGCGGTTGCGGCGGTTGCGGCGCGAACCGTTCTCGCCGTCGTTGCCGCCGTTGTTGTTGCGGTTGCGGCGCTCGTTGCGGTTCGAGCCTTCCTGGCCACCGTCCCCGGAGTCCTTGGAGTCGCGCTGGTTGCCGCGGTCGTTGCGGTCCTGGCCGCCGTCCTTGGAGTCCTTCTGGTTGCCGCGGCCACGGCCGCCATCGGACTTCTCGTCCCGCTTGGCATCCTGGGATTTCTCGTCCTTGGCGCCGGAATTCTCCTGCGGTGAGGACTTCTCCCCGCGGTTGCCGCGCGAACGCTGGTTGCGTCCGCCGCGGCCGGAACCGTCCTTGATCTCCTCGCCGGAGTCCGATGACCCGTTCTTCTGGTTCTCGGACTTCTCCTCCTGGGAGGACTGCTCGTTCTGCCGCTCGGCGGAGCCGGCCTCACGGCGGGAGCGGCGCGAGCCGTTCTGGCGCTTGCCGTTCGACTCACCGTCCTCCCCCTCTGCGGAGGACGCGTCCGAGGACCTGGTGTCCTCGGTGCCGCCCGAGCCGCTCTGGGAGGTGCCCTCCGCGGTGCCGGCCTTGGCGGCGTCGTCGCCGTCCGTGTCCTTGTGGCGGCGGGAGGCCTGGCGAGCGGTCTGCTCAATCTTCTCCTCGACGGCCTTGTCGCGGGCGGCGACGGCGCCCCCGCGCTGGTGCGCCTCGATCGCCTCGACCAGGAGGGACTTGCGCATCCGGCGGGCACCGGTGATGCCGAGCTGAGCGGCCAGGGCCTGCAGCTGCGCAAGCTTGAGTCCGGAGAGTCCGGTGCTCTGGGCCTGCGAGGTTTCCGTTCCCTGTTCGGGGGCGGTGGATTCTGTCACGAAGGTTCCTTCTGACTCGGTGGGGGCTGCGGCATCCAGATCGCCAGCAGCCCGGCGGTGATGGTGTGGGCCGCCCGTTGCGGGCCACGGGTGTGCGTGCCGTGAGCACGCGACATCAGCAATGGAGACCCCCGAATCCCTCGTGGGACCGAATTGCCACATCACAGAGGTGGCGGGTCTGCACGAGAGAGGATCGCAGAGAGGCGATGCTGTTCGAGTACCTGCGGTGGAAAACCGCGCATGACGCTCGACTACGGGGCTGGCCCGTCCTGGACGGACAGGAGCCCGGGGCCTATTGCGTGGATACACTCACCTTAGCACCCTCGCGCGGTACGTGCAGAGTGAGGACACGCCACGAGACCCGCCCGCCGTGGTGGGAGTGTGCCGGCGACGCCGCGTCGGCGGCGATCGCACGCACCGCCTCGGCCGCGCGCTCGGCACCCTGCGGCCCGTTGGCGAGCACCAGCACCGTGGGTCCCGCGCCGGAGATCAGCGCGGCGTGGCCGCGCTCGCGCAGCCCCTCCACGAGAGCGGCACTCGGGGCCATCGCCTGCGCCCTGTACCGCTGGTGGAGCAGGTCGAACGTGGCCGGCAGCAGCAGCTCGGGGCGCCCGCCCAGGGCTACCACGAGCAGGGCCGCGCGGCCCGCATTGACCGCCGCGGCGCGATGGGCCACGGTGTCCGGGAGCAGTCCACGGGCCACCGCGGTGGCCACTTCGAAGTCCGGGATCGCCACCACGGGGACGACGTCCGGGTGCACGTCCACGGGGGCGCTGTGGAAGCGGCTCGTCTCCTGCCACGACACCGTGAAACCGCCCAGCAGCGTGGGCGCCACATTGTCTGGGTGGCCCTCCAGCCTGGAACACACCTGCAGCACCTCGTCCGGGTTCAGCCGGGAGCGGATGGGGAGCAGAGCGTTCGCCGCGAGCACCCCGGCCACCACCGCCGAGGCCGAGGAGCCCATGCCTCGGCCGTGCGGGATGACGTTGTGCGCCTCGAGCCGTAACGGGGGCAGCGCTCCCGCACCCGCGGCGTCGAAGGCGGCCTGCATTGCCCGCAGCACCAGGTGCTCAGGGGTGCGCGGAACGCCGTCTGTGCCCTCCCCCGTGAGGTCGAACTCCAGGCCGCTCGCGATCCGGGTGACCCGCACGGTGTCGTAGTGGCCCAGGGCCAGCCCGAGCGAGTCGAAACCGGGCCCCACGTTTCCCGTGGAGGCAGGGACCTCGACCGTGACGGTCGCACCGAGCGGGGCGCCGTCCTCAGAGGAGGCGGCACCGTGGCCGGGCGCGCCGTCCTTGCCGGGGCCGGCTGCGTGTGTCTCGCTCACCACGGACCCGCTCACTCGAGACCGAGGGCCGCGGCCACCGAGACCACGTCGAAAGCCACCCGCTTGGGCGCGGCCGCCTGCGCGTCCTCCGCCTCGGCGCCCTTGACCGCCCACTGGGGGTCCTTGAGGCCGTGGCCCGTCACCGTGGCCACGATGGTTTTCCCGGAGGGGACCTGACCGGCGCGCGCCTGCTTGAGCAGACCCGCGACGCTCGCCGCGGAGCCCGGCTCCACGAACACGCCCTCGCGCGAGGAGAGCCAGCGGTGCGCCTCCAGGATCTCGTCATCCGTGACGGAGCCGATGAGCCCGCCCGACTCATCCCGGGCGGCCACGGCGGTGTGCCACGAGGCGGGGTTGCCGATCCGGATGGCCGTGGCGATCGTCTCCGGCTCGGTCACTGGGTGGCCCAGCACGAGCGGAGCGGCGCCCTCCGCCTGGAAGCCCCACATCACGGGGGTGTGCGTGGCCACGGCGGGAAGCGCGGTGCCGTCCGTGGCCGTGGCGTCCTGCGCGTACTCGCGGTAGCCCTTCCAGTACGCGGTGATGTTCCCCGCATTGCCCACCGGCAGCGCGTGGATGTCCGGTGCGTCACCGAGGGTGTCCACCACCTCGAACGCGGCGGTCTTCTGCCCCTCGATGCGGTACGGGTTCACCGAGTTCACCAGGAACACGGGGTAGGACTCGGAGAGCTTGCGCGCCACCTCGAGGCAGTTGTCGAAGTTGCCGTCGATCTGGATGATGTCCGCGCCGTGCGCCACGGCCTGGGACATCTTGCCCATGGAGATCTTGCCCTCGGGCACCAGCACGGCGCAGCGCATTCCGGCCTGCTTCGCGTACGCGGCGGCGGAGGCGGACGTGTTGCCGGTGGACGCGCAGACCACCGCCTTGGCGCCCTCCTCCTTGGCCTTGGTGATTGCCATGGTCATCCCGCGGTCCTTGAAGGAGCCGGTGGGGTTCATTCCCTCGAACTTCAGCCACACGGCGGAGCCGGTCAGCTCGGAGAGCGCACGCGCACGGATCAGCGGCGTGCCGCCCTCCCCCATGGTCACGACCTCTGTCTGCTCGGTGACCGGCAGCCGGTCCCTGTACTCGTTGATGACGCCCTTCCAGACGTGTGCCATGCGGCGCTCTCCTCGGTTCGACTCGTTGCTTCCACGCGGTGCTCCGCCCCTCGGTGGGCGGGCACCGGAACTCATTCTCCGGCTTCCACCGGAGTGACGGACACGACGTCCCGCACCACCGGCAGCTCGCGCAGCGCCTCCACCGTGGCCATCAGGGACTCGTGGCGGCCGCTGTGGGTCACCAGTCGCAGCAGGGACGTGTCGCTCTCGCGGGGGTCCTCGCTCTGCTGCATGGTGGAGATCGACACGCCGTGGTCCGCGAATACCTTCGCCAGCCGTGCCAGCACGCCCAGCCGGTCGTTGGCGGCCAGGGTAACGGCCAGCCGTGTGGTGACGTCGTCCATGCTCACGGCAGGAAGGGCCGCGTAGGGCTCCAGCGGGATCCCCGTGGCCCCCAGCGCGATGGCCCGTGCCGCGGAGACGAGGTCCCCGAGCACGGCCGACGCCGTGGGGTCACCGCCTGCGCCCTGCCCGTAGAACATCAGCGACCCGGCGTTCTCCGCCTCCACGAACACCGCGTTGTACGCCCCGCGCACCCCGCCGAGCACGTGATCGCGCGGGATCATGACCGGGTTCACCCGCAGGTTCACGCCGTCCCCGCAGCGCTCTCCCACGGAGAGCAGCTTGATGACGTAGCCTGCCTCCCGTGCCGCCGCGACGTCGTCCGCGGTGACCCCGGTGATGCCCTCGCAGTGAACGTCCGCGATCGTGTAGCTGGAGTGGAACGCCAGGGACGCCAGCACGGCGGTCTTGGCCGCGGCGTCGTGGCCCTCGACATCGGCCGTCGGGTCCGCCTCCGCATAGCCGAGTTCCTGAGCCTCGGCCAGGGCGTCGTCGAACGCGGCACCGGTGCTGTCCATCTGGTCCAGGATGAAGTTCGTGGTCCCGTTCATGATCCCCAGGAAGCGGTTGACGCTGTCCCCGGCGAGCGAGTCCCGCATGGGACGCACGATCGGGATGGCGCCGGCCACGGCCGCCTCGTAGGACAGCTGCGCGCCCGACCCCGCGGCGGCGTCCTGCAGCTCGCGCCCGGACTCCGCGAGCAATGCCTTGTTGCCCGTGATCACTGACTTCCCGGCCTTGAGGGCACGTAGCACGCGGGTGCGCGTGGGCTCGATGCCGCCCGTCAGCTCCACGACCACGTCCGCCCGGTCGATCACGGCGTCCGCGTCCGTGGTCAGCAGCTCCGGTGGCAGCTCCACGTCCCGGCGAGCGGTGACGTCCCGCACCGCGATACCCGTCAGCGCGAGCCGCACACCGGTGCGCTGCGCCAGCTCGTCCGACTGGGTGAGCAGCACGCGGGCCACCTGGGAACCCACGGTGCCGGCACCCAGCAGGCCGACCTTCAGGACGGGGGTCTCGCGTGCGGGGGCTGATGTGTTCATGGTCCTCGGGTTCCTTGGGAAGGGGGCTTCGGGAAGGGGGGGGTCAGGATGCGGGGCGCGCGTGCGCGGTGATGGCGCCCGCGGGATCGACGACACCGGTGTCCCTGCCGAGCAGGTCCGTCACCGTCTCACGGCGCACGATCTCGCGCGTGGCACCGTCCGGTGCCACAGACACGATTCCAGGGCGCGGCAGCCAGTTGTAGTTGCTCGACAGCGCCCAGCAGTAGGCGCCAGTCACGGGGACGACGAGCAGGTCCCCCGCCGCGACGTCGCCCGGGAGGTAGACGTCCTTGACGACGACGTCCCCCGACTCGCAGTGCTTGCCCACCACGCGGCTGAGCACTGGGGCCTCGTGGGAGACCCTGTTGCCGAGCACCGCGGTGTAGTCCGCGTCGTAGAGCACGGGACGGGCGTTGTCGCTCATGCCGCCGTCCACGGAGATGTAGCGCCGCTGCACGCCCGGGGCCACGGTCACGGTCTTGACCGTGCCCACCGTGTACACGGTGCAGCCGGACGGACCGGCGATGTAGCGCCCCGGCTCGAAGGAAAGGTGTGGTGCGGGCAGCTCGGAGGCTTCCAGCGACTCGGCCAGCAGGGGGGCGAGGTCACCCGCGATGGCCGCCACCTCGCGCGGTGCGTCCTCGGCGGTGTAGGCCACTCCGTGGCCACCGCCCAGGTCCACCTCGGGCAGGACGACGTCCCAGCGGGCCGCCACTGCCTCTCGCAGCGCGAGCACGCGCTCGGCCGCCTGACCGAAACCCTCGGCGGCGAAGATCTGGGAGCCGATGTGGCAGTGCAGCCCACGCAGGTCGAGGGCGTCGGAGGCCTCCAGGCACGCCGCCACGGCCGTCAGCGCTGGAGAGTCCTCTCCGTCCCGCGCTGGGTTCAGGGAGAGGCCGAACTTCTGGTCCTCGTGGGCCGTGGCAATGAACTCGTGCGTGGAGGCGTGCACGCCCGGGGTCACACGGATCATCACCGGCGCGCGGGTGCCCCGGTCACGGGCGAGTCCTGAGAGCAGCTCGATCTCCGCGAGGGAGTCGACGACGATGCGCCCCACGCCCACGCGCAGCGCCAGCTCCAACTCTGCGGCCGACTTGTTGTTGCCGTGCAGCGCGATGCGTGCGGGATCGACCCCCGCGGCGAGCGCGACGGCCAGCTCACCCCCGGAGGCGGTGTCCACATTGAGCCCCTCCTCGGTGGCCCAGCCGACCACGGCGGTGGTGAGCAGTGCCTTGGAGGCGTAGAAGACGGCCACCTCGATGCCGAGGGGGCGCAGCGCATCCTCGAACGCCTCGCGGAACGCTCGGGCGCGCTCACGGAAGGTGCGCTCGTGGAGCACGTAGCTGGGCGTCCCGTACTGCCGCGCGAGCTCCGTGACGGGCACACCGGAGACGCACACGCACCCGTCCGCGTCACGGGTGTACTGGCGCGTGAAGACCAGTGGGTCTAGCTCCGCCGGGTCAGCGGGGACTGCCAGCCAGGCCGGTGCGAGGGGGTGGGTTTTAAAGGTTTCGGACACGGGTCACATCCTCTCGGGGGCGCTCACGCCGAGCAGGTCCAGGCCGTTGGCGAGGACCTGGCGCACGGCGTCGTTGAGCCACAGTCGACTGTGGTGGATCGGGGCCACGGGGTCCTCGCTCTGCGGCGTGACCCGGCACGCGTCGTACCAGCGGTGGTAGGCACCGGCCAGCGCCTCGAGGTGGCGGGCCACGCGGTGCGGCTCGCGGAACTGCGCGGCCTGCGCGACGACGGACGGGTACTGTCCCAGCGCCGCGAGCAGGTCCGCCTCGCGCGGGTGCTCCAGCAGCGCGGCGTCGAACAGGGACTGCCCCTGCTCGTCCGTGCGCGAGACACCGGCGGCCTCGGCGTTGCGGCTCACCGCGCACGTGCGGGCGTGGGCGTACTGCACGTAGAAGACGGGGTTCTCGTTCGAGCGCTTCGTGAGAACGTCGAGGTCGATGTCGATGTTGGAGTCCACGGAGAAGCGGGTCAGCGAGTAGCGCGCGGCGTCCACGCCCACGACCTCCACGAGGTCCTCCATGGTCACCACGGTGCCCGCGCGCTTGGACATCCGCACGGCTTGGCCGTCGCGCACCAGGTTGACCATCTGCCCGATCAGCACCTCGACGGCGTCCGGGGAGTCCCCGAGGGCCGCCGCCGCGGCCTTGAGCCGGGCCACGTAGCCGTGGTGGTCCGCACCCAGCATGTAGATGCACAGGTCCGCACCACGATCCCGCTTGTTCTTGAAGTATGCGATGTCCCCGGCGATGTACGCGGCGTTGCCGTCCGACTTGATGACCACGCGATCCTTGTCGTCCCCGTGGTCCGTGGAGCGCAGCCACCATGCGCCGTCCTTGAAGTAGAGGGAGCCGGAGGTCCGCAGCTGCTCCAGCAGGGTCTCCACCTGCCCGCCCTCGAAGAGCGAGTTCTCGTGGAAGAAGACGTCGAAGTCCACCCCGAACTCGTGCAGCGAGGACTTGATTTGCTCGAACATCAGCTCCACACCGGCCGCCCGGAAGACCTCCTGGGGGTCCTCCGCCTCCAGCGCGTCCGGGTGCAGCGCGAGCACTTGGTCCGCGATCTCCGAGATGTACTGGCCGCCGTATCCGTCCTCCGGCGCGGCCTCGCCGCGGGCGCGGGCCAGCAGGGAGCGGGCGAAGCGATCGATCTGATTGCCGTGGTCATTGAAGTAGTACTCGCGCACCACGTCCGCGCCCTGCGCGCCCAGGATTCGGGCGAGGGAGTCCCCCACCGCGGCCCAGCGGGTGCCGCCCAGGTGGATGGGGCCGGTGGGGTTGGCGGAGACGAACTCCAGGTTGATGGTGGTGCCCTTCAGTGTCTCCCCCGTGCCGAAGGCCGCGCCCTGCTCCACGATCGACTGGGCGAGCTCACCGGCCGCCGCGGCGTCGAGCGTGATGTTGAGGAACCCCGGGCCCGCGATGTCCACGGTCTTCACACCGGGCACCTGCGCGAGGCGCTCGGAGAGGATCTGTGCGACGTCCCGAGGGCTGCGCCCCACCTTCTTTGCCACCTGCATGGCCACCGTGGTGGCCCAGTCGCCGTGGTCACGGTTCTTCGGGCGCTCCACCTTCGCCTCGGGCAGGTCGACGCCGTCCACGACGGTGAGTTCACCGGCGGCCACGGCGTCCTGCAGGCATGCGGAGACGGCGGAGGAAAGTTCTTCAGGAGTCACTGTGACAGTGTAGCGGGGCAGGTGCATGCGGACCGATTCGCCGACCGTCACGCGCAGCGGTTCCCGCGGCCACGGACCGGTACGGTTCACACGCTCGCGGGCCCGTGCGGGCCCGGTTTGGTGCGGATTCGTGCACCGAGTGCACCTGGTAGTATCGTCGAGTCGTCGTTGCAGCCCGGATGAAACGGGTGGCGCACCTGACACGCCCGCGTAGCTCAGTGGATAGAGCGTCTGCCTCCGGAGCAGAAGGTCGTAGGTTCGAATCCTGTCGCGGGCACAAGGTAGGGCCCCTGATCATGAGAAACGCCGATCAGGGGCCCTTTTGGTGCCCGGAGTGAGTAGTGGCCAAGTACGCGTTGAGGTACGCAGTACGCAACGCGTCGCCGCCTGGATGCGGGTTGCCCAAGGGACGATGTACTTCAGGCGTAGAGTGAACTTGAAGATAGTCACATCGTTAAATGATTGCGACTGTTCCCCGGGGCGGCCATCGCTTCAAATACAGGCCTTTTCTCGGAGGTTTGTTCGTCAGAGAGCCGCGGAGGAAGGACAGTCCGTGGCGATGCGGATGCCATGGAACGTTATCGTCCGTACCCACTTGCTCTTGCGCGCCTCACATGGCGACCAACGTCCTGCCCGGCACGAGACGCTCCAGGAGCGTGTTGAGTTGGGGTGTTCCGTCGAGGCTGCTCCCCACCCTGTGCTTGCTGAACCGTCCCAGGTTTGGT
>NZ_DGYR01000017.1:0-101888 GCF_002398425.1 Kocuria sp. UBA5001 | reverse complement strand
TTAATGACGCGCGACACTAGGTGGTGATCGTACCGTAGAAGCGTTCGATCTTCCCCCGACCCTGCGGGACCCCGACACGGGAGTGGATCAGCCGGATGTGGGTGTCCAGGCAGACCCGCTCCAGCCGGGTGCTGGTGAAGTCGGCCCCGTGGTCGCTGTAGAGCACCTCGGGCAGCCCCTGCACCGGCCACCGCGGGTCAGGCTTGGCCCGCACCGCCTGGTGCAAGGCCAGGGCGGTCTGCTCGGCATTCGGGGCGCCGAGGAAAACGGTGTAGCCCGCGACCGCGCGGGAGTAGTCATCGAGGATCACGGTCAGCCACGGCCGCACCGGGCGTCCCCGGTGCTCGAGGATCTCGACGTCGAGCAGAGTGTGGTCGGCCTGCCACTGCTCATTGGGCCTCACCGCCGACCGCCGGTGCACCAGCTCGAACCGGTCCCGGTAGGCGGTGTCTCCTTCCAGGGCCAGGGTGCGCAGCCCGGGGTCGATGGCGGCGATCACACTGCGCACGCTCGAGTAGCTCGGGGGCGCCCAGCCGCGCTCCGGGGCCAGATCGCACACCCGGCGGTGGATGAACGTGGTCGTCGGTGCCGGCCTGCGCAGTGCCAGGGCCTCGATCACCGCGATCAGCTCCTGAGGCAGCCGGCGGTGACCGCGGTCGCTGCGGGCCTTGCGCTGCAGACCGGCTGCGGACGAGTCCGTCCGGTACTCGGCGGCCCAGCGCTGCAGGGTGCGGACCGAGACCTGGGCGTGGGCGGCGAGCCGGGTCAGCGGCACCCCCTCATCGAGGTGCTGGCACAGCAGTGCCGCCTTCTCCTGCGGACTCAGCTGCACCACCACCATCACCCCACGGGGGTCAGTCCGCCGGACCGGGCTCGAGCTCGGCGGCGGTGACCGACCCGGCCGTCACCGGCTCCGACGGACGCGGCGGGAGATGACGGTAGAGACTGGTGCGGGTGATCCCGGTCTTGGCCACGATCTCCGCCATCGTGTGCCCGCTCTCGCGCAGATGCGCCGCGTAGGCCAGCTTGTCCGGGTCCACCACCGACGGCCGCCCGATCCGCCGGCCCTTCGCCGCGGCCACCGACCGGGCATGAGCAGCGCGCTCGAGCGTGTACGTGCGTTCCATCTGCCCGAACAACGCCAGCAGCACCACCGCCAGCTGCGCCATCGGATCATTCGGGTTGGTGGAGTCCACCTTGATCGGATCCGCCAGGTTGCGCACCCCCACTCCCCGCTCGGCGAGGTCATGGATCAGGTTCAGGGTGTCGCGCACGGTGCGCCCGAGCCGGTCCAGGGTGTGCACCACGATCACGTCGCCCTCCCGGGCGTAGGCCACGGCCGCGGTCAGCCCGGGACGCTCCGTGGTGGCCCCGGACTTCTTGTCCACATAAATCCGCTCCGGCGCGATCCCGACCTGCCGGAGGGCATCGATCTGTCGATCGAGGTCCTGTTTGGCCGTCGAGACCCGCGCATAGCCCAATTCCATGCAGCCAGCGTACCGGAAGTCGACTCCGTACGGCTTAAACGAGACAACATTATGGGTCTAGCTTTTGGGACTTCAATCGCTATCCATAGTCCACAAGGAGGGATCTCGTCGCCGAGTGTCCCAGTACCTAGGAAGTGGGACGGCCAACGGGGGCCGGTCAAACCAGTGCTCACCTTGATCCGGACCCGTGGATGTCTGTCTCCTCATGGGGACGCCGAGGCGGCCATGTTGTGCGTAGCCGAGCTGATGGCGCTCAGGTGGTGGTGGGTGCCTCCGGGCTGGGTGGATCCGGCAGCACAGCACCTGGGCGCGCATTTTTTCCGGATAGAGCGTCCGGGGCTCTGGATGCCGGGAACCAGATCTGGATCAAGGCCCACCCCACGGCGGTCAACGGCACGGCCAGCACAGCGCCCACGACGCCGGAGAGAATCGCTCCGCCAGCCAGGGCGAGCAGCACTACCAGTGGGTGCAGGCTCAGTGCTCGACCCAGCACCATGGGTTGGAGCACCCTTCCGTCGAGCTGGTTGATGGCCACCACCACCGCCACGACGACCAGTGCGACCACGGGGCCGTTGGCGACCAGGGCCACCAGGACCGCGACGGCACCGATCAGAGCCGCTCCGACGATCGGGATGAATCCGCCCAAGAAGATCAGCACGGCCAAGGGCAACGCCAGCGGCACCCGCAGCACCACGAGGGTCACTCCGATGACTACCGCCTCAAGCAGGGCCACCAGGGCGGTGCCGCGCACATAGCCGCCCAGCACGTGCAGGGTCGTGGTACCCGAGGTCAGTAGCTTCTCCAGGTTCTCACCGTGGAAGCGGCACAGGAAGAACGCCCAGATCTTGGCCCCGTCCTGGAGGAAGAAGTAGAGGATGACGGCCACCAGCACCGCTCCGGTGATCACCTGGGTGGCCGCGAAGATGCCCAGCAGCGCCCCGGCGCCGAACTGGGGGCTGGACGTGAAGTCCACGACGGCGGTGATGGCCTCGTCCAGGGCCTTCTGGCCGATCGGGATCGGGCCCGCGACGATGAACTGACGCAACCGTTCCAGCCCACCCACCGCGGAGAGCACCAGTTCGTCCCATTCGCTGCGCACGGCGAAGACGATGCCGGTGACCACTCCGCCCAGCACCACGATCGCGGCCAGGAAGGTGATCCAGGTGGCCAGCGCCCCGGGCACGCCCCGCCGGCGCAGGAACCCCACAACAGGGTGCAGCGCCGCGGCGAGGATCAAGGCAATCAACAGTGGGATGACGACCAACTTGAGCTGGATCAACCCGTAGACCACCACGACGGTCGCAGTCAGCAGCACCAGTCCCTGCAGCGCACGTATGGTCGCCCGCCCCAACGCATCGGCCCACAGATCACGGGCGTGCGAGACGCTGCGGTGGCGAGGGCTCGTCATGGGAATCCGCCTCCCAGAGATCCTTCGACGACCTGGCTTCAGGATGCGCCCGAGGACAGCGATTGCCAAGCACCGGAAGTCACCGAGGCCATCCGAAGACTCTCGGGACGGCGCCGGGACGGGCCCTCGATCATTGTCCCGTGACTGTTTCGTGGAGGCTCGGTAGTGCCGAAGCCGCCATTTATTTCCGTCAGAAGGCCGCCATTAACCTCCAACAGCCACAAGGAACGACGGCACGCGTAGCGGGCTGTCCCGTAAGACCCGTCCGGTGAACCGTCCGGTGAAGGGAGGCTATGTGACACACTGGGGAGCATGTCCCCGTTGAAGGTCGGCTATGCCCGAGTCTCCACCGACGAGCAGGACCTGACCGCGCAGCGTGACGGACTCGCGGCGTTCGGCGTCGATCCCAAGCGCATCTACGTCGATCACGGGCTCACGGGCCGCAACGCCGACCGTGAGGGCCTGCGGCAGGCGCTGGCTGCCTGTCGGGACGGCGATACGTTCGTGGTCACCAAGCTCGATCGGCTGGCGCGTTCGGTCCGTGATGCCCACCAGATCGCCGACGACCTCGCGGCGCGGGAAGTGAAGCTGAGCATTGCCGGATCGGTGTATGACCCGACCGACCCGATGGGGAAGCTGTTGTTCAACGTGCTGGCGATGGTCGCCGAGTTCGAAGCCGACCTCATCCGTGCCCGCACCCGCGAGGGGATGAAGGTCGCCAAGGCCAAGGGCCGGTTGCGCGGGAAGTCACCGAAACTCACCCCCCGGCAGGAGGCTCACCTCGTCCAGCTACATGCCGCCGACGAGCACACCGTGGGCGAGCTGGCCGAGCTGTTCAGCGTGAGCCGCTCCACGGTCTACCGCGCCCTTCAGCGCGCCGAGCGCGGGCGCGAGAACGTCGTGCAGTAGGTGCATCGTGGACGCTCAAGCGCGGTGGCGAATCCTCAGGCTCCACGTCGAGGACCAGGTGCCCCTTGCGCGCTTAGCTCGCGAGACCGAAGTTGGGCTGCGGACCCTGGAGCGCTGGCACGCCCGCTACCGCGCTGACGGCTACGCCGGACTGGAGACAGCCTCACGGGCGGACGCCGGGACCCGCCGCCTTCCATCCGACCTCGTCGACTTGATCGAGGGCCTGGCACTGAGCAAGCCGCGGCCGGCCATCGCCACGATCCATCGCAAAGTCACCGGCATCTGCGCCGCCCGGAGGTGGCCGGTCCCCTCCTACTCGGTGGTGTGGGACATCGTGCGGACCCTGGATCCCGGCATGGTCACCCTCGCCCTAGAGGGCGCAGCGTCCTACCGCGACAAGCACGAGCTGGTGCTGCGCCGGCAAGCAGAGCTGCCCAACGCGATGTGGCAATCCGATCACACCATGCTCGACATCCTGGTGGTGGGCACCGACGGCAAGCCCGCACGGCCATGGCTGACAACGATCCTGGACGACTGCTCCCGGGCGGTCTGCGGCTACACAGTCTTCCTGGGCGCACCGTCAGCGATGAACACCGCCCTGGCGCTGCGCCAAGCGATCTGGCACAAGACCGACCCGGCCTGGCCGATGTGCGGCCTGCCCGACATGCTCTACGTCGACCACGGCAGCGACTTCACCAGTGACCAGCTCGCCCACACCGCCGTCGACCTCCATATCCGACTGATCCACTCCACCGTCGCCCGACCCCAGGGACGGGGCAAGATCGAGCGGTTCTTCGGCACCATCAACACCGAGCTACTCGCCACCCTGCCCGGACACATCACCGAAGGGGACCCCTGGCCGACATCGAAACTGTCCCTGGCCGACCTCGATAGAGCCCTGGAGGCGTTCTTGGCCACCTACAACGACCGCACGCACAGCGAGCTCGGAACCTCCCCGCGCAGCGCGTGGATCGCCGATGGCTGGCTGCCCCGAATGCCCGACAGCCTGGAAGACCTCGACGGATTGCTGTTGACCGTCGCCAAGACCCGCGTCGTGCGCCGCGATGGCATCCGCTTCCAGGGCCTGCGCTACGTCTCGCCGACTCTGGCCGGCTACGTCGGACGTTCGGTCGTGATCCGCTACGACCCCCGCGACATCACCGAGATCCGCGTCTTCGATCACGACGAATTCGTCTGCAAGGCCGTCAACCAAGAGCACCACGACCAGAAGGTCAGCCTCAAGGAGATCCAGGCCGCGCGCAACGCCCGCCGCCGAGCGCTGCGAGCCGGCATCAACGAACGCATCGCCCTCGTGGCCGCACCTACCGAGACACCACGGATCACCGAAGCACCGACTCCGGCGCCGAGGTCGGCGTTGAAGATCTACAAGGAGGACCTCAGGTGAGTCAGCGCTTCATCGTCACCAAGGAGCACCGCCGCTTCACCGAGTTCGCCGACGCCGTGCGCCGCGGGCACACCATCGGTTTGTGCTTCGGATCAGCCGGCGTAGGAAAGACGCTCTCCGCGCGCCGCTACGCACACTACGAGAAGGCTCATGACCTGCTGACCTACTGGGGGCCGCGCTCCGACAACGACGCCAAGATCTACGCCGCCTTGAACCGGAGCCGCACCGTGCTCTACACCCCCAGCGTGCTGACCACCCCGCGGACCCTGAAGGACGAGCTGACCCAAGCCATCACCCGCACCAACATGTGCATCGAGCAGCACCTCGTACCTCCCGGCACGGCCACTCCCGAGGCCTGGGGATGGCGAGACGGCAGGAACTACGTAGAGCTGATCATCGTCGACGAGGCCGAACGTCTGCGCCCCGCCGCGCTGGAACTGCTGCGCGATCGCTACGACCGCGACGACATCGCCCTGATCCTGATCGGCATGCCCGGCCTGGAGAAGCAGTTCAGCCACTACCCCCAGTTCTACAGCCGAGTCGGCTTCGCCCACCAGTACCGGCCCCTGGGACAAGACGAACTGCTGTTCATCCTCGAGCGACACTGGCGATCCCTCGGCAAGACCCTCGACCCCGACGACTTCACCGACGCCCAAGCCATCGCAGCCATCGCACGGATCACCCGCGGCAACTTCCGGCTCCTCGAACGCCTCTTCCCCCAGATCCAGCGGGTCCTGAAGATCAACGAACTCGACACCATCACCAACGACGTCATCGAAGCCGCACAGAGCACCCTGGTCATCGGTGTCACCTGACCCCGCCACGAAGCGACCGAAGAACTCCGCCATTCAGCAGACGAAGTCACACCCGGCGGACCGTGGCGAGAGGGCTCGAGGTCCCCGCGCCGAGGCCCCGCGGCGCCGACCACGGGAGCGTCCCACCGTCACCCAACAGTGACCCGGCGGTGCTTGCTTGTCCCCCTGCCCGGGGATACTTTCATGTGTAAAGCAAGTGCGGTGGGTTGCCACAGGGCCTTGCCGCGGTGCCAACAGGAAGACAGTGCCACCATGGAGCATCTCTGGCTCGCCCGCACGCCCGGGCACGTCGTGTGCCGCCCAGAGGAGTTTGGCTACCGCACGGACCTCCCGGCGCGCGAGGCACCCGCCAGCCGTAGCCTGCGCGTGGACAAGAACACCGAGGTGGAGCTGCGGGTTGGCCCCGGGCACCACCAGTGCGTGGTCGGCCACCACGGGGACACGTGGATCGAGACCGTGGACGTCTTCGAGGACGCCGCTGCCGGCCTGCCGGTTCTGCGCTACGAGGCCCACCCCACACCCTTCGCCTCGCGCGTGGAGACCGGCTGCATCGTCACCGAGCACTCGCCCCGTGGGCTGCGCAAGGAGCTGCGGCGGCTGTGGGAGACGCTCGAGGCCGCTCCCCTGGCCCTGGCGGTCCAGGATCCCCAGGAACCCGCAGCGGTCACCGCTGCCACGTGCCACGCGGACCTGGTCTCCCGCGCACTGATGTGGTGGACGTGGCGCGTGCTGCCAGAGAGCGGCCACATCCTGCGCACCCGCGCGGAACTGCGGCTGGCGAGGTCGACGGTGCGAGCGGCCGCCTGAGCCCGCGGCACCACTTCTTCACCGTCTTCACCGCGACGTTCCGCGGCCCTGCCCCGCTACCCTGGGCCCAGGGCCGGCGCTCCCGCTCATGCAGGCCGAGCCGGCACCGCCCGGGGCTCAGCTGTCCCGCGGGCGCGCCGGCCTCAGAACGGCGAGGGCGCCGTGTACGGCTCCAGGAGTTCCCGCTGCTCGCGGGTGATCCGCAGCACGGTGCGCGTGGCCGGGACAAACAGCGCGAGCTGGGTCTGGGCGCGGACCACCGGGGCGCCGTCGTCGGAGTCGAGGATCTCGAAACCCAGCACAAGTGTGGCCGCCCTGGCCGAGACCACCCACACGCGCACGTCCACGGGCACGTTGCGGTACTCCAGCGGGCGCAGGTACTTGACCCGGTGCTCCGCGATCAGGGCCTGGGTGCCCTCCGGGAGGACCGAGAACAGCGGGATCCGGGCCGGCAGCACCTGCTCGCCCGTGCCCACGGGAACGCCGAACGCCGCGATCCGCGCCTCCTCCAGCACCCGGATGACCTCCACGTTGTTGACGTGGCCGTAGGGGTCCATGTCTCCCCAGCGCAGGGGAACCTGGCAGGTCACGGCGCGGTCGAGGTGCTCATTCGAACGCATGGGCTGTCTCCTTGCTGGGCGTTCGCCCGGTCGTCACGCGGAACCGGTGTCCGCGCTGCCACTGGGTGAGATGATATCGGCGGCAGATTCGCCGAACAGCCCACGCGGAAGGAACACCTTGGCAGAAACGGCGCCCGGAGAGGGCCCCGCGACGAGACGACGGTGGCCCCTGGTGGTGGTGATCGCCGTGGTGCTGCTGATCGTGCTGTGGCTCGCGGTGTGCCACGCGGTGCTGGACGACCCCCGCGTGGAGCGCCCCGGCGCCTCGGACGCCGTGCTGGTGCTCGGTCCCCCGGACCCCACGCGGGTGGAGTATGCGCAGGACCTCGTCTACAACCAGCACATCGCCAAGACCCTGGTGATCTCCGTGCCGGACGCGGAGGCCTACGACTCCCCCGAGACCGTGGCCTACTACGAGGCACGCTCGTTCTGCAACGAGCACGACGGTGTGGAGGTGATCTGCTTCAAGCCGGACCCCTCCACCACCCAGGGCGAGGCCATCGAGCTGCGCTCCCTCGCGCAGGAGCGCGGCTGGGACACCGTCACCGCGGTGACGTTCACGCAGCACGTCAGCCGCTCCCGGTTGATCCTCTCCCGCTGCTACACCGGCGAGCTGCGGATGGCCTCCGTGGACTTCCACCTGACCGGCACGAGCCTGCTCATGCAGTACGTGCACCAGAGCGCCGGGTTCGTGAAGGCCTGGCTCACCCCCGGGTGCGACCAGCAGCTGCCCGGAAACCCCAAGTCCTCCTCCTGAGCCGGCGGTCGCTTATGCGGGTCTGAGCCCCTTCCTAGCCTGGGGTCCTCTCCTTCCCCGAGGTCTTGAGAGGACCACTCCATGCCCAGGTCAGCCCCATGATGGGTCCCAGTCACGCCGCCTGCGGTGCCGCCGCGTGGGTGGCGCTCACCGGCACCTACACCGTGCAGCTCGCAGACGTCTCCATCCCCGTGGGCCTCGGCCTCATGCCCGTGGGCAACGCCGGGGTGATCACCGGCTCGCTGATCTGCGCCGGTGCGGCCCTGCTGCCGGACCTCGACCACCCCGGCGGCACCGTGGCCCGCTCGCTGCCACCGCTGTCCGGGTGGATCGCGAAGGCCACGAGCACGCTGTCAGGGGGTCACCGACGGGCCACCCACTCGCTCGTGGGCCTGGTGTTCGTGATTTTGCTCGCGGTGCTCTCCCAGCGCGCGTCCATCCCCGTGGGGGACGCGCTGCGCTGGCACTCCTTCTCCTGGCCCGGCACCGGCGGCGAGGCGGGTGCGGCCCCGGACGCCGCCGCGTCGCTGCCCGGGCAGGTGTGGCCACTGGCAGCGGTGCTGTCCGTGCTGCTGATCGCGTGCGCCGTGAAGGTGCTGGCGTTCGTGCCGGACCGGCTGGCCCACGCCAACTGGGTGGTGGGCATCCTGCTGGGCGCGTTCGTGGCCACGCACCCGCCCGAGGACCCGCGCTGGTTCGTGGTCGCGGTGGGGCTCGGGTGCGCCGTGCACCTGCTCGGGGACCTGCTCACCACGCAGGGCATCCACCTGCTGTGGCCCCTGCGGATCCCCCTGCCCCTGCCGATCACGTTCTACCGCCGCAGCGCGTTCGTGCGCCTGGCGGTGCTGGGAAACGCCGGTTCCGCACGCGAGATCGCGGTCATCGTGCCCGTCACGCTCTACGCCCTGGCCGGGCTGTGCTGCGCGGCGATCTCCTGGGCGGGGCTGACGGTGAGCGTGTGACGACGGCGCCAGGGTCTGTTGGCGGTTCAGCCGGCCGCGCCGCACGAGGGGACTGACGCGCGGTGGTGGCGGCGCCTCGTCGTCGTGCCCTCGTGCTCTCCCGCGCGGGGTGCCGATTCGCCAAGGTGGCGGGCATCGGGTATTGTTTTCGACGTTGCTCGCAGCCGAAGGCTGAGCGGGCAATGAGCGCGAGTGGCGGAATAGGCAGACGCGCACGGTTCAGGTCCGTGTGCCCGAAAGGGCGTGGGGGTTCAACTCCCCCCTCGCGCACCGCGGGAGGTTCACTTAAGTGTGTGCCTCCAGTTCACAGAACTCCCGATCAGATGCCTCTGATCGGGAGTTCTGTGATTCCGAGCCCGCCTGACACCCGCCCGCACGCCAGTCGCGGTTGCCGAGGCCCGCCAGATCTTCACTCGCACGTGATTTTGGCCATGAGAATGCCCCTGCCCGGGGTTTCCGGGCAGGGGCTATTGCCAGGTGGTCTCAGCACTTGTGGGCCTTGGTGGCTGGCAACCAGTCCGTCGTGTCAGTCGGCGTCCGAGGCGGTGGGTCCTTCGCCCGGTGTGGCCCGGTGCCGCGTTTGGGGGTCCGGGGTCGGCGTGGTGTTCGACCGGCACGACCAGCAGCTTGGGGCTGTGGGTCTGTTGTGTTGGGTGGAGCGGGGGCGCTGATGTCACGGCCGTAGGCCTCGGTGAGGATCCTGACGTTGGTGGCCGCCAGGACCAGTGCTGCCAGTAGCCCAGTCCGCTGAAGGGTTTGCACCCGGATTCCGCCCCGTCGCAGGCCGCCATGGTGAGTTTTGAGGCTGGCGTTGAGGGATTCGACGTGATTGCGTCGACCGTAATCCTTGGCCCATTTCGTGGTGCCATAGAGATGGTCCTGTCGTTCCCGCAGAAAATCATCGGGACCAAGAGTGATGGTGCGCGAGCAGTAGCATTCCCGACCCGCGCAGTTCGTCGTGGGTCTCGACGCGGGATCCAGTCGCATTGAGGCCGGATTGTTCGGGCATCGCACTTTCCCCGTCACGGCCGGGCCGCGGTACCGCTGAGTCCCTCGTTCCCGATCGGGACGACCCAGCCTTGAGAACGCGTAAGGAATTCGATTGTCGTATTCGGCGATGCGCTTCAGTCGATCCTCGACGGTCTGCATCTGCGGAAAGCCCCCTGGATCGCGCATGGATCGGGGAAGGGAATCGATGAAAAGGTGCCCGTCAACGAAGATCGTGCCTGGGACTGGGCCGGGATGGGTGGTCCGTTGGGTGCGATGCAAGTCGATGGTCTGGTCAATACCCCGACGCTGCAGTTCCCTTGCCCAACCCATTGCCAGGCGATATGAGTACCCACGGTCTACGCAAATCCGGTTCACGGCAGCACCTTGTCGTGTGAGGGCATCAATGACCTGGAGTCCGGCCCGGTCGCTGTCGGCACCTGCCGGGCAGATCACCAGCCCCTGGGCCAAAGCTGCCTGGGCGCGTTCCCCTTCTGGCGGGACACCGACGGCGATATGCAGGTTGTATCCGAAGAACGTTTCCTTCGGCTTCAGGTTCTTGCCCGCCCGGTAGCCTTCCCTGGCATCAGGGTCGACGGTGTGCTGCGTTCTTCCATCAGCCCCAAGGATGGGCAGGTCTCCGCCCTTACGTCGCCTCGGGGGCTTCGACGACGGATCTTTCGCGGTTGCTCTCCCTTGCGGCTTGGGGACGCCCCTTTTGGTGTTATTGCGTCCGTGGGGGCTGTAGTGCGACTCCAAATCGGTGGCGTCGATTGCGACGTTTCTGCTACCGAGGAGGTCGTCAGGGATCGGCGCTCGGACGAGGCTCGTGAGCAGATCACTCAGGGGCACACTCGAGCGCAGTTCACCTGTAACCGGGTCAGCCGTTTCGGTTGCGGCGCGGCCGAGTGATTCCACCGCGCCGGTGAGTTGCCGGTATGTCAGCCGCTGGCTGAGCCCGACCCTGGCCCGCTGACTAGGGCTGAGGCGATGGGCGACGTCGCAGGCCCGAGTGCAGTGCAGCTCCCCTGGCCGCTCGAGGGCGTCGATGAGCATCACGGTCAACAGCGTGCGCCAGGAGTGTGTACGACGGCGGCCTGTTGAGGCCGTCATCCGCTGCTGGAGCTCTTCCACGAGCGGCGCTTGCATCATGGTCACCGCGCGGTTGACGACCTCGTTGGCCACACTGTCCGCCAGCTGCCGCTGTTTACGAGGCACGCGGGCCACCCCGTGGGGACAGGCCGGCTCCTGCCAGCAGGTACCGGTCTTGATCGTCACGGTCCGCGACGTAGGGCAACAACTTCTCGAGCACCGAACCGCTGGACAGCCCCGCGATCGTCATGAACTCCGTGATCCTCACATCCATGGACAGCAGCTGCACCATCCACGTGGTCCGCAGCTGGGCCTGCCGCAACGGAGGCAGGTAAGACGGGATCTCCAGGCTCGAACGCAGCTTGCCCACAGGGTCCCGGGCGTGCGTGTTGTGCGGACCGATCAGCGGGCCCTCCGGGTACTTCTCCGTCAGACGTGCCAGTGCCGGCACGTACTCGATCAATACCGGCACCGTCCGATCACTGAGCACGACGACCCAGAGGCGGGAGTCCTGGGGGTGGACCAGGACATCTGCAGCCGTGACGTGCAGGAGCTCCCCGGCTTTCACCCCAGCCCCGAGTCCGAGGGTCAACATCGCGGTGAAGACCCGGGTCCGCGCCTCGGTCGCCTGGACCTCGGCTGCGGCCCAGTAGCTGGCGATCTCTCGGGCTGTATACGGCGGGGCGATCGGACGCGCCCGCCCCGCCGGGGTGGGCAGCCCGTGCCAGGGCGCCTTGGTCGTGGCATGCCAGGCCAGCCGATGCAAGTAGGACGCCGCCGTAGCGCGGCCGGCCTCCGACCAGCCCGCACCCTCGGCGGTGAGGAACGACTTCACATTGTCCTGGGTGAACACGGCCTCAGGGTCCAGCGGCTGGCCGAGGCGATAGGCCCACACGAGCATGCGCGCGGCGTACCGCAGCGCCTGCCGGGCCGACGACGGCGCCTCATACCCGGCCGCCCTGGTCGCAGCGATCGCGATACCCCGTACATGAGCCCACTCGCCCGAGGAGATCAGCTCAGGATCCGGCGCATACGCCTCAAGGACTTCCTCGGCAGTGCCCGCGACGCCGCCGGCGACTCGGATCGGCCTCACCACCCCCACCACCCGCGCAGATCTGCATGGGGTTGAGGACTCATGGCGACCGGTCGCGAGGAAACTCTGCGACGGTCTATGGGAAGAATTTGGGTACGCGCAGACCACGCGCCCCCTTGCCACCACCGAGAACGAGCATTATGGCGGATTCAAGCGGTCAGTGCAACGAGTCCTGTGAGATGAGGCAGTCACTGATCACAGGAGGATCCGGATGCAGGGCAGGCACGGTCATCTCCGCCGGGAGCAGAAGCAGCTCGCGCTCAGGCTGCACGGGAAGGGCTGGCGGCTGGTCGACATCGCGAAGGAGATCAGCTGCAGCGCGCCGCTGGTCGGCATCATGGCCCGCACCGGCAGGCACCTTGACGCCAGGCCGTTTGGGTGGGAGCCACGTCAGGGCTGTCTGACGATCGACGAGCGCGAGCAGATCCTGCTCGGGATCAATCGCGGCGATACCTTCACCGCGATCGCAGAGCAGCTGGGGCGTGCGGTGTCGACCGTCAGCCGTGAGGTGAAGCGCGGTGGGGGTCGCTGCGGCTACTCGGCGTGGCGTGGTCATGAACGTGCCCGCGATCAGGCGCGTCGACCGAAGCCGTTCAAGCTTGCGTCGGGCCGGCTGCTCGAGGAGGTCGCCAGCCGGCTGGAGCAACTGTGGTCACCTGAGGAGATCGCAGCGCGCCTGCGGTTGGATCACGCCGACGACCCGGAGATGCGCGTGAGCCACGAGACGATCTACCAGTCGCTGTTCGTGCAGGGCCGAGGCGAACTGCGCCGTGAGCTGGCGCGGTGCCTGCGGTCCGGAAGAGCGGCCCGCAAGCCCCGCGGAACCACGGACGGTCGCGGCCGCATCCCCGGCATGATCATGCTCAGCGAGCGCCCCGCAGAAGCCGACGACCGCGCCGTGCCAGGCCACTGGGAAGGAGATCTCATCCTCGGCGAGGGCAGCCGCAGCGCCATCGGCACGCTCGTTGAGCGCTCGACGCGAATGACACTGCTGCTGCACCTGCCCGACGGCAAGAGCGCCGAGCAGGTCGAGGCCGCGATGCGCGCCGCAATCAGCAAGCTGCCGTCCTCGTTGATTCGAACGATCACCTGGGACCAAGGCGCGGAGATGTCCAAGCACGCCGCGTTCACCATCGCCACAGGAATCCCGATCTACTTCTGCGATCCCTACTCGCCCTGGCAGCGGGGGAGCAACGAGAACACCAACGGCCTGCTGCGCCAGTACCTGCCCAAAGGCACCGACCTGAGCGTCGTCAGCCGCGAGGAGTTGGACGCGATCCAGGACAGCCTCAACGGACGCCCCCGCAAGACGCTGGGCTATCTGACACCATCAGAGAAGCTCGCAGAGTTCCTTGCGCCCACCGCTTGAATGCGCCATCTCATTGGCGCGGCGGGCTTCGGCGAGTTCTCGACGCAGCCTGCGATTCTCTTCGCCCAGGCTCTCGTCAGTGGCGGGTGCCGGTGTCGCCTTGCTTGCTGTGATGGCTTGGTTGCACCAGGCGCGCAGGGTCTCTGGGCCGCAGCCCAGCGACTCGGCCACGACTCGGATGGAGGCCGCGCGTGGTCCGCCCTCGGTGGCTTGGCGGTCGAAGACCATCCGCACGGCGCGTTCGCGGAACTCGGGGGTGAACTTCTTGGGCATGATCCGATTCTCCTTCAGGAAGCTCGGAACCAAACCCAGGGCGCTTCACTTGGCCAAGAACGTGGTGTCGATCCGAGGTGCCAGCCCAGCGACAAGGGGAAAAACCTCGCCTCGCGTTTCATTCGAGTCATCCACCGCATGGAACCCACGCGCAAGACGTATCCCCTTGGACCACACGTGTGTTCGGAGCCTCATGCCCCTCATCAGTGCGACTCCATGATCCCCGATGAACACGGCTGTCCCGAACCCAAAGTAGGGCGAGGCCCCTTGCTTCGTTGCCCCGCCATAATCCAAATTGCCGGTCTCGTCGGCGTATAGATACACGTCCATGAAAGAGACTCTATGGCACGCACTGAACAGCTCAGGTTTGCTTCAGCCGCCGACGAGACCCATGACCCAGTTTTAAGCTGACGTCACCAAAGGCGCCATCCGGAGGCCTGGTCACTCGCGAGGGGGCTGCCTCTCCCGACTGAAGGTGTACAAAATCGGGCACGATGCCTGTACAACAGCCGCCAAGCAGGCGCCTGGATCCGCTTGCCTACGGGTTTCGTGAACCTCCCACCGCAGAGAGATCTCGTTCGACCGGAAGGTCGGGCGGGATCTTCTCATGTCCGGAGCCGGTCCCGCCGCCGCGGTTCACTCCCCCATGACGTCGCCCGCTCCGCCCACCCGCGCGAACAGCGGCAGCAGCCGGTTCTGGAAGTGGGTCTGCAGCACGACGACACTGCGGGTCCTGTTCACCGCGCCGGTCACGGCCACGGCGTCGAGCACGCGCTGAAGGTCGTCGTTGGACTTCGCGACCACGCGCACCATGACGTCGTGGTCCCCCGAGACGGTGTACATCTCCACGATCTCCGGGATCTCCTTCAGCGCCGTGCCCACGGCGATGTGCCCCACGCCCTGGGCGATCTCGATCGAGACGATCGCCATCACCGGGTAGCCGAACTCCGCCGGGTTCAGCAGCGGGCCGCTCGACTCGATCACACCCGCCGCCCTGAGCTTGTCCAGGCGGGACTGCACCGTAGGCCGCGCGACCCCCAGTTCACGGGACGCGGCCAGTACTCCGATTCCGTCCTCGCGACTGAAGAGCTCGACGATACGCACGTCCAGGTCATCGATCTTCATTCGGGCTCCTCGTGGTCCGACCTGAAAAGCATGACAATCTGTACAGCGACTCACCGGTAGACCGGCGAAGAGTGAGCAGTGTGCTCGAGTTTCGGATGACTGGTTGTCAGCCCAGGAGTCCTGTGCCACTGTGACTCCGACCACAATGCCGTGAAGGAGCCATCCGTGACAACTCAGCACCCCGAGGATTCGGCCCAGTCCGCCGTCACCCTGCGGGCGGCGCTGCGTTCACTTCCCCCCTACAAGCCGGGGAAGTCCGCCGCCGCGTCCGACGTCGTCCAGTACAAGCTCTCGTCCAACGAGAACCCGTACCCGCCGCTGCCGTCCGTGCTGGACGCCGTGAACCAGGTGTCCCCGGAGATGAACCTCTACCCGGACATGACCTGCCAGGCGGTCACCCAGGCCGTGGCGAACCGCTGGGGCATGGAACCGTCGTCCGTCAGCTTCGGCAGCGGGTCCGTGGAGGTGGCCTCCCAGATCATCCGCGCCGTGTGCGAGGAGGGCGACGAGGTCGTCTTCGCGTGGCGCTCCTTCGAGGCGTACCCCATCCTGGCGGGCCTCGCCGGTGCCACGGCCGTGAAGGTCCCCCTGGACGAGAACGAGCGGCACGACCTCCCCGCGATGGCCGCCGCCATCACGGAGCGCACCAAGGTGGTGCTCGTGTGCACGCCCAACAACCCCACGGGCACCTCCGTGGGCACGGACGAGCTGCACGAGTTCATGGCGCAGGTTCCCAGCAACGTGCTCGTGGTGGTGGACGAGGCCTACGTGCACTTCAACGTGGACCCGGACGCCGCCCGCGGCATCGACTTCTTCCGCGAGTACCCGAACGTGGTGGTGCTGCACA
The DNA here is from genome assembly GCF_002398425.1 of Kocuria sp. UBA5001. Taxonomy (NCBI): domain Bacteria; kingdom Bacillati; phylum Actinomycetota; class Actinomycetes; order Micrococcales; family Micrococcaceae; genus Kocuria; species Kocuria sp. UBA5001. The sequence continues at coordinate 85,932 of NZ_DGYR01000017.1, read as the reverse complement.
CCTTCTCCAAGGCCTACGGTCTCGCGGGGCTGCGGATCGGCTACGCAATCGCCCCGGCTCACGTGAGCGCGGCACTGCGCGCCGTCGCCATTCCGTTCGGCGTGACCAACCTCGCCCAGCAGGCCGCCCTGGCGAGCCTCGCGGCGGAGAGCGAGATCGAGGAGCGCATCACCGCGCTCGTCGAGCAGCGCGACCACGTCCACAGCAGGCTCACCGAGCAGGGCTGGGACGTCCCCGAGTCGCAGGCGAACTTCGTGTGGCTGCGCACCGGCGCGAAGACGCAGGACGCAGAGGAGGCCTTCTCCCGCCACGGCGTGATCGTGCGCGCATTCGGGGACGAGGGCATCCGTGTGAGCATCGGCTCACCCGCCGGCAACCAGGCCTTCCTCGTGGCGGCGCAAGAGGTCCTCGGCCTGGTCCGCGGCACGTCGAGCACCGCGGACTCTGCGGGCACCCCGGGCACCTCGAACACCCGGAACGGGGGCTGATCCGCGATGAACGCGCAGCGCGCACCCCGGAAGACCTCCGCCCAGATCCCCCTGGAGTCCACCTCGACGGTCCGCGGGCTCAAGCCCCGCCAGCTCACCATGATGGGCCTGGGCGGCGCGATCGGCGCGGGCCTGTTCCTCGGCAGCGGCAAGGGTGTGGCCGTGGCCGGCCCGGCCATCCTGGTCTCCTACATCGTGGCTGGTGCGCTGGTCATCCTCGTGATGTGGATGATCGGCGAGCTCTCCGCCGCGAACCCCACCACCGGTGCGTTCTCCGCGCACGCGCAGAACGCGTTCGGCCCCGTGGCGGGCTACACCGTGGGCTGGCTGTACTGGGTGCAGCTCGCCGTGGTGACCGCCGCCGAGGCCAACGGTGCCGCCACGATCCTCACGGGCATCCTCAAGAACACCATGGGGGACGTCACCGTTCCACCCACGTGGCTGCTGAGCCTCGTGTTCATGACCCTGTTCACCACCATCAACATGTTCGCGGTGAGCAAGTACGGCGAGTTCGAGTTCTGGTTCGCGTTCATCAAGGTGGGTGTGATCCTCGCGTTCCTGGCGGTCGGTGTGCTCATGCTGATCGGCGTGGTCCCGGGCCACGAGGGTGGCCTCTCCAACTTCGCGGACTTCGCGCCCACCGGTGTGGCCGGTGTGGGTGCCGGTCTGCTGATCGTGATCTTCGCGTTCGGCGGCACCGAGATCGTGGCAATCGCGGCCGGCGAGACGGCCGATCCGCAGCGCAGCGTGGCCACCGCCATCCGTACCGTGGCGTGGCGGATCTGCCTGTTCTACATCGGCTCGGTGTTCATCATCGTGGCGGTGCTCAAGCCCTCCCAGGCGGATCCGCCCGAAGGTCCGTTCGCTGCGGTCCTCAACGTGGCGGGCCTGCCCGCCGCGGGCAACATCATGGCGCTGATCGCCGTGTTCGCCCTGCTCAGCGCGCTGAATGCCAACATCTATGCTGCGTCGCGCATGATGCACTCACTCGCCCAGCGTGACTACGCCCCCGCCGCGATCAAGCGCACCGCCCGCAACAGCGTGCCGCGCCGGGCCGTGCTGCTCACGGTCTCGTTCGGGTTCGTGGCGAGCATCCTGGAAGCGGTCTTCCCCGGCAAGGTCCTGGACACGCTGCTGTCCATCGTGGGCTCCACGATCATCATCATCTGGATCTCCGTGGCGGCCTCCCAGATCACGCTGCGGCACCGGCGCGAGCGGGAGAACCCCGGTGAGCGGGCGAGCACCTACCGCATGCCGCTGTTCCCGTTCCTGTCCTACCTGACGGTCGCGCTGCTGGCGGTGATCGTGGTAGTTGCGCTGTTCGACCCCGCGGCCCGCACGCAGCTGCTGCTCACGGTGGCCGCCACGACCCTGATCGCCGTGACCGGCGTGTTCGTGACTCGGCGCACCACCCAGCCCGCCGCGGTCCACGCGAACCTCGACGAGTAGGGGAGAACCCGCATGAGCACCACCTCCGCCCCTTCAGTACCCGCTTCCACGTACGCCGACGCCGCGCAGCCCCCGGTCCTCACGGCCGGGCAGGCCGCGGTGGCCGGGCTGCGCGAGCGCGGTGTGGACACCGTCTTCGGCATCCCCGGGGTCCAGACCTACGAGCTGTTCGAGTCCCTGCGCAGGGAACCGGGCATCGAGGTGATCGGTGCCCGCCACGAGCAGGCCTGCGCGTACATGGCGCTGGGGTACGCCCAGTCCACGGGACGGCCCGGAGTGTTCAGCGTGGTTCCGGGGCCGGGCGTCCTCAACGCGAGCGCGGGGATGCTGACCTCGCTGGCCACGAGCACGCCCACCGTGTGCGTGACGAGCGAGATCCCCACCGACTACATGGGCCGCGGGATGGGCCACCTGCACGAGATGCCGGACCAGCAGGCCACGGTGTCCTCGTTCACCAAGTGGGCGACCACGGTGACGGACCCCGCGGAGGTTCCCGGCGCCGTCGCCGAGGCCTTCGCCCAGGCGACGGGCGGGCGGCCCGGACCGTCCGTCGTCGCCATCCCGTGGGACGTGCTCACCCGGAAGGCGTCCATGCCGCCGGTGGAACTCGAGCCCACGCGGGCGCACGGTGCGGACGACGACGCCGTGGCCCGCGCGGCCCAGGCGCTGGCCGGGGCGCGCAACCCCATGATCATGGTGGGCAGCGGTGCCAGGCACGCGCGGGAGGGCGTCCTGGCGCTGGCAGAGACGCTGCAGGCGCCCGTGGTGTCCCTGCGCGGGGGCCGCGGGATCGTTCCGGACGACCACCCGCTGGGGTTCTCCAGCGCGGCGGGGTTCGAGCGCTGGGCGGACACGGACGTGCTGCTGGCCGTGGGCACCCGGCAGGAGCTCGTGTGGTTCCGCTGGCCGGACACGCCCGAGGGCCTGGTGACCGTGAACGTGGACATCGACCCGGCCCAGCAGGAACGGCTCGAACCGACCGTGGGGCTCACCGGCGACTCGCGCCTGGTGGTGGACCAGCTGCTCGCCGCCCTGCAGGACGCTCCGCAGCGGCCCTCGCGGCACGAGGAGCTGGCGGGGATCAAGGAGAAGGCGCGGCGTGAGATTGCCGAGCTGAAGCCCCACGCCGACTACCTCGCGGCCATCCGGGAGGTCCTTCCCCGGGACGGGTACTTCGTGGAGGAGGTCTCGCAGATCGGCTTCGCCTCTTACTTCGCGCTGGACGTCTACGACCCGCGGCACTTCATCACGTGCGGCTACCAGGGCAATCTGGGCTACGGCTTCCCCACCGCGCTGGGCGTGCAGGCTGCGCACCGGGACAGCGTGGTGGTCTCCGTGACCGGTGACGGCGGGTTCATGTACGGCGTGCAGGAGCTCGCCACTGCGGTGCAGTACGGGCTGAACGTGATCACCGTGGTCTTCGACAACGGCGCGTTCGGCAACGTGCAGGCGGACCAGGTGCGCATCTACGGCCACGGCTCCGGCACCGAGCTGCGCAACCCGGACTTCGTGGCGATGGCCGAGTCCTTCGGGGCACTCGGACTGCGTGCCACCACCCCGGAGGAGCTGCGCTCCGCGATGGCCGAGGCGGTCGCCGCGAAGCGCCCCACGGTCATCACGGTCCCCATGCCGCTCTCGCTCGAGCAGAGTCCATGGTGCTTCATCATGCCGGCGAGCCGGGCGAGGACGGCGGAGCCGGAGCGGGACTGAGGGTGGCGTCGTCCCCCCTCGCACATCTGAGGCGCGACATGCCCGTTGGGAGACGGTCCCGGTGGGCATGTCGCGCCTGAGATTCTGCCGCGGGTCGCGGAGCGGTCCCGGCGGGCGACGACGGAGCTCGCTCAGCCCTTCGCCACCGTCACCTTCCCGGTGGCTCGGTGCCAGGTGGCCACCCACCCGTTCGAGAACTTCTGCGCCACGCCCCCGTTCACGGCGTACTCCTCCGTGGTGGGGAAGCCCCAGCCGTGCTCGTGACCGGCCTTCTGCCACGCGGTCCCGATGCCGCCACTGAGTTTCACCGCGTGGGTGCCCGTGCGCGGGGAGTAGATTGCCCGGAAACGCGCGGTGCCCCGGTGGAAGTCCTGGTACGCGCCGTTGGCGAGGGCCCGTTCGGCGATCACCGGGTACCCCCACCCGCGCTCCAGGTCTGCGACGCGGTAGGCGTTGCCGATGCCCGTGCCCCACCGCACCGGATGCGCTCCCGTCTGCGGGCTCCAGTAGTAGGTGCAGTTCTTCGTGAAACCCTGGTACACGCCGCCGTGCACCCCCGTGGGCTTCTCCGCCGAGGTGGGCTGGCCGTACGTCGCGGCCCCGCCGGTGGCAAGGTAGTCCGCCCGGATGGCGCCGCGCAGCAGGGAGGAGGGGGACGACGTCGCCGGGGCGGGCGGCAGCGTCGCCAGACCCTTCGAGATCAGGCCCACGATGTCGTAGTCGTCGTGGCTGAGCCCCGGCAGCGTGGTCAGGCGGGTACGGGTGAAACCGTCCCGGGCGTAGCGCTGCCTGCCCTGGGCCGCGGTGGCGGACGCGGACCACGTGGCCGGGGTGGTGCTGCCCGCCACGTCCTTCGACCCGACGAACCAGGTCAGCGACAGCGAACGGACGGCGGCGCTCGGCGCGGTCTGCATGCCGTCGGACCCGCCCCCGCCGATGATCGTGGCACCGCCGCCCTGGAGCCAGCCCTGTCGGTCCGCGAGCAGCTCGTAGGTGAGGAACTCCGCCCCGCCCGAGTAGCCGGCCAACCAGGTGCGGGAGGCGTCCAGACCGTAGTTCGACGTGAGACCGGCCTGGAGGGCGCGGAACCAGTCGCCGTTGCCGTCGGCCTCCTCCCACCAGGTCATGCCGTTGCCGGACGTGTCCGTGTCCGGGGAGATCGGAACCACCAGGACCATGTTCTTCTTCCGGGCCTCCGCCGCCATGGCCGTGAGGTGCGTGCCCCCGGGGTTGTGGACCCAGGTCTCCTTGACGCTGGTGTAGTCGCCACCCAGGTAGTACAGCACTCCCACGGCCTTGGAACGGTCGAGGCCGTCCGCATAGACGTGATACGTGGAGGTCTTCCCCGCGCCGGTGAAGGAGCGGTGGTAGCCGGTGGTGGGCAGCGCCGCTGCTCTGGGGGCCGTTGCCTGCAGCATGCTGGCCGACGACGCCGAGGCACCCGTCTGCACGGCCCTCGCCTGGGCGGTGCTGGTCTGGGCGGCGCCCTTCTGGAGGGTGCCCAGGTGGGCGGTGGTGCTCGGGGCGGTGCCCGCCGTTGCAGGGCTCATCAGTGCGGGGCCGATCAGAACGGGGACGAGAGCCGTCGCGGCACTCAGGACGAGGGCCGCCGCGGGCACGGAGAGATGACGTGAGAAATGCATGGGGGGTGCTTTCTGAGGGGGGATGTGCAGTTGTCCCGCGCCCGGTCAGCTCGGTTCCGGGCACGGCAGTGGCCGCGCATGCGGGGGAGGAATGCCTGGCCAGAGCCCGATCATTCCAGTCGAGGGCACCGCGCGCACGGAGACCCTCCGGGCAGCACCCTGAATCTGAGGAGTGGAACTGCCCTCCAGAGCGGCCTCCCGGCGGGCTTGCCTACTCCTCGGACTGTGCAGCTGAATGGGCACGACGGCGCGGGCCGGGGTGCCGACGATGCAGTGTCACCGCGCCCGGTCGGCTTCGCAGGCCCGCCACGATCCGGGCGAGCTCCTCCGCCTCCGCGTCCGAGACCCTCACGTCCAGCTCCCGTACGAGGCCGACCACCCGGTCCACCCCGAGTTCCTCGTGCGACCTCCGTTGCCCTGGCCACCGCACGGTCACCCCGCCCTCGGTGACGGTCACGTGCCCCTGCGGGGTGTGGCGCATGACCATGAGGTGCTGGCGGAAGACGGAGTCCTCGCCGGTGGAGGTCATCAGGTGGCGCATCCGGACGTCTGCCGGGTGCACCGTGGACTCGTCCAGCAAGTGCTCCATCTCCCCGTCACGGTTGAGGGATCACAGCGGCCAGCCCTCGCCCGGGACCCGGCCCACGGAGAAGGTACGCCCCCCTCCACGCGGCGAGCGCCGTCGTCGAGGGCAATGGGGCCGGTGATGCTGAAGCCGAACCCGGGATCGCACAGGTACCGGGCGCCGTCGAGGTCCACGAGGACCGTCATGTGGGTGCGCGCACTCTGCAGCGAACGGACCCGGCCCAGCGCGCGGCGCACCGTGAAGCCGAGCGTCTGCAGTGCTGCGGAGAAGAGCTGCGAGTGCTCGAAGCAGTACCCGCCGCGGCGGCGCACCACGACCTGGTCGAACACGGTGGCCGGCTCCACGCCCGGGTGCTCACCCAGCAGCACCTCCCACCTTGCTGAACGGAAAGGTGGACACGTGGGCGCGGTGCAGATGTTCGAGCAGGTCAAGGTTCGGCGGCGCCGCGGGTTCCACCCTGAGCGCGGCCAGGTAGGCCGGCACGTCCACGGCGTCGATCTGCCACTCCTGGGCGGTCGCGTGGGTCATGCGGTCCCTCCGTGTCGACGGGCGTGGCGACGCGTCAAAGGCGGACGGTGCTCAGTCGGTACGGTCTGCCGCGGTCGAGCCGCCCTCGGCGCTCCCGGCCCCCGGGGCCCGTGACTCCGGGGTGCCGCGGTCCGAAACGTCACCGCCCGGGGCACCGTCGTCCGGGGTGCTGCGATCCGAGGTGTCGACAACCGTGCCTGCCGGCGGCGCCGCGCGCTCAGCTGCGGCCGCGTCACCGTCCTGGGCCGCGGCGTCGTCGTCCGCGCCTTCCCCGTGCTTCTTCCCGAACGGCAGCACATGGACGATACCCACGATCACGCAGCCCCAGATGACCCCGAGCACCAGCGCGAAGAACGTCTCCACGATCCACGCGAGCGCCGGACCCACGCCCGCCACGTGGTGGACGGACTCTCCGAGGTGGTGCACCCAGTCGTAGACGGGCGTGAAGCCGAGATCGTTCATGCCCGTGAGGATGATGTGCCCGCCTACCCACAGCATGGCGAAGACGCCCACCACGGAGATGACCTGCAGCACCGCAGGCATGGCCTTGACCAGTCCGCGGCCGAACTTCTGAGCCCCCTCGGAGTCCTTCTTCGCGAGCGCCAGCCCGATGTCGTCCATCTTCACGATCACCGCCACCACCCCGTAGACGAGGATCGTGATGAAGATGGCCACCGCAACGAGGATCAGGGTGCGGGAGAGCAGCGGCTCGTGGGAGACCTCGTTCAGGGAGATGACCATGATCTCCGAGCTGAGGATGAGGTCCGTGCGGACGGCGCCGGAGACGATCTTCTTCTCGGCGTCCGGGCCGCGGTTCGCCGCCGGCTCTTCCTCTGCGTGCTTGTTGGGGGAGAAGCGCTCGATGACCTTCTCTGCACCCTCAAAGCAGAGATATGTCCCGCCGAGCATGAGCAGCGGCGTGAGCAGCCACGGCGCGAACTGGCTCAGCAGCAGGGCCACGGGCAGGATGACGAGCAGCTTGTTGCGCAGCGAGCCGATCGTGATCTTCTTGATGATCGGCAGCTCGCGTTTGGGGCTCACGCCCTCCACGAACCGGGGTGCCACGGCGGTGTCGTCGACGACGACGCCCGCGGCCTTCGCGCTCGCCCGCCCGGTGGCCCCGGCGACGTCGTCCAGGCTCGCCGCCGTCAGCTTCGCCAGTGCCGCGATGTCGTCCAGCAGTGCGGCCAGTCCAGCGGCCATCCGCTTCCCTCTTCCAGGTCGTCCACCAAGGATGTGTTCGGGACAAGACTAGAGGGTGCAGAGGACGATCAGTGGCTCGCGGTCGTGGTTCCCAGGGCGCGCGGCCGAGGACTGCCCCGTTCGTCCGGCTCCCCGCTCACCCCCTGGCCACCTCCAGCACCGCCACCAGGAAGTCCCCGCCCTCGCGCCACGGGCGCGTCCGCGCGAATTTGCTTTGGCGATCAGTATGGTGGGTTTAATTTTGCAGAGACCCCGCCCCGGTGCTCCAAGCCCGCGGTCCCGGTGAAACAAACTCACCCAACAGCCCCACGGAGGTCCCCATGGATTTCACCGAACGTCTGTCGGCTCTGGCCAACAAGGTCGCGCAGCAAAAGGCGTCCCTGGAAACGGAGGAAGCGACCAAGAACGCCTTCGTCATGCCCTTCATCTCCACGATCCTCGGCTACGACGTCTTCGATCCGTCCGAGGTGGTTCCTGAGTTCACCGCTGACGTGGGGGTGAAGAAGGGCGAGAAGATTGACTATGCGATCGTCCAGGACGGGCAGATCCAGATGCTCATCGAGTGCAAGCACGTAGGTGCCCCCCCCTCTCCCTGGAGCACGCCTCCCAGCTGTACCGGTACTTCGCGGTGACAAACGCCCGCATCGCGATCCTCACCAACGGGGCGAAGTACCACTTCTACACGGATCTCGACGCTCCCAACCGCATGGACGCGAAGCCCTTCCTGGTCCTGGACCTGCTCGACATCGACACCACAGTGATCCCGGAGCTGCAGAAACTCAGCAAGACCGAGTTCGACCTCGACTCCATCATCAATGCGGCTGGCGAATTGAAGTACGTGGGGGAGATCAAGCGGGCAATCGCTGCGGAGTTCCGGGACCCCTCCGTCGACTGGATCAGGTTCTTCACGAACCGGGTCTACGAAGGCTCGTTCACCCAGAAGACCCGCGACCAGTTCACCCCGTTGGTCGTCAAGGCCTCGCAGCAGTTCCTCAACGAGCAGGTCAACAACCGCCTGACGACCGCGCTCGGGGCCAGCTCCGTTGCGCCGGTCTTCCCCCAGGACGACGACGCAGCGGTGGAACTCACCAGTCAGCCCGAGGCGGAGAAGGACCTGCAGGAGAGCGAAGACGGGATCATCACCACCGCCGAAGAACTCACGGCCTTCAACATTGTGCGAGCGATCGTGTGCAACCAGGTGGACATCTCTCGCGTCTCGTACCGGGATGCCAAGAGCTACTGCGCCATCCTCCTGGACGACAACAACCGCAAGACGATCGCTCGGCTGCACTTCAACCGCAATCAGAAATACGTGGGCATCCTCGACGAGAACAAAGCCGAGACCCGCCACGCGGTGGATGCTCCTGAGCAGATCTACGGCCTCAGCGACACACTCCGCGCCACTGTGGATCGCCTCCTGTCCTGACTCTCGGCCGGAAAGCGTTCCCTCTCCGCAGAGCGCGGGGAGGGAACGCTCTCTTTCATGCTGTTCTGGACACTCCCAGCACCGCCACCAGGAAGTCCCCGCCTTCGCGCCACGGGCGCAGGTCCCAGCTGCCCAGGGTGACCTCAGGGGTGAGACCGGCCGCGGCGGCGTCGTCGAAGAACACGGACACCGGGTAGCCGCGGCCCGTCCCGAAGCCCACGACCGCTCGACCCTCCGGAGCCAGGTGCGCGCGGAAACCGCGCACCACGTCCCGGCGGGTGCTCTCGGCGAGGAACGTGACCACGTTGCCCGCGCACACGATCGCGTCGAAGGGCGCACCGAGGTCGAGGTCCGGGAGGGTTGCCAGGTCGGCCACCTCGTAGCGCGGACCGGGGTGGTCCCGCTTCGCTGCGGCGATCAGGGCGGGGTCCACGTCCACGCCGGTGACGTGGTGCCCCACCCCATGCAGGTACCCGGCGAGCCTGCCCGGGCCGCAGCCGGCGTCCAGGACGCGGGCGCCGCGCGGCAGCATCGCGTCCACCAGCCGAGCCTCCCCCACGATGTCCTGCCCCTCAGCGGCCATCGTCCGGAACCGCTCCACGTACCACTGCGAGTGCCCGGGGTTGCGCTCCACCTGTGCCATCCACTTGCTCTGTTCCACCATGGCTCCAGGCTATGACCGTCCCGGGGACGTGGGGAGGGCTGGGATCACACCCTACGGTGGAAACTCCGTCCACCGGGCCGCTCCCCTGCGACGGCGTGGGATGATCGTCCCCTCACATGCGACGGAGCTCCCCGAACCACACCGCCCCAGCGGACGGCGCGCCCCAGAATCCGCGCGCACGCACCCCTTCGAAGGAGCCCCCATGACCGTCCTGCTCGCCGCGCTGGCCGCGGTCCTCGTGGGCACGGTGCTGCAGCGCGTCTCCGGCACCGGGGTGGGGCTAGTGGTGGCCCCGGTGCTGTCCCTGCTCATGGGTCCGGGCGCCGGCGTGCTCGCCACCAACGCCGCGACCACATGCTCCGGGTTCCTCATCACGCTCTCGGTGCGCCGGCTCGTGGAGTGGCGCCATGCGGCGGTGCTGGTGACCTCCGCACTGCCAGGCATCATGGCGGGCGCACTCGTGGTGCGCTGGGTGCCGAGTGCCTGGCTGCAGGTCGCGGTGGGCGCCGTGGTGCTCGCGGCGCTGACCATCACCCGCTTCTCCCCCGCCACCCCGCGTGCCTCCCGCCGGGCCGCGGTGGCCCCGGCCGGTCTGATCGGCGGGTTCTTCAACTCCACCGCGGGTGTCGCCGCGCCCGCCATGGTCGTCTACTCGCGCGTGACGCGCTGGGACCAGGTGCGCTTTGCGGCCACCATGCAGCCCGTGTTCATGAGCATGGGCATCCTCTCCACCGTGTCCAAGCTCGCCGCCGGGGTGCACTTCACGCTGCCTGTCCCAGCCCTCGCCGCCCTCGCGGCGCTGGTGGCCACCGTCCTCGCGGGCATCGTCGCCGGGACCTGGCTCGCCCAGCACCTTTCGAAGGCGACGGCTCAGAAACTGGCGATGGCGCTCGCCGCCGCCGGCGGCGTCGTCGTCCTGGCCCGTGGGGCGGCCACCCTGCTCCTCGGCTGAAGCACCCGTCGCGCCGCGGATGCGCGTCATGACGCGCACGTCTCCCACGCGCGATCCTGCCCACAGGCAAGGCGTTTCTGTGAAAAACCTGGGTACGATGGCCGTTCTTCCCACCGGGCCCCGGAACGGCCCACGACCACCCGAGAGTTGGACCGGATGCCCCCTGACGCCTCCAGCCCGCAGACCACTGTCGCGGACACCGCCACTGCCAGGACCATGTCGCCGCTCACGCGGTGGATGGCCGCTCCGTCGCCCGCCCCGCGCCTTCCCGAGGACGAGGTCCAGCGGCGCTATCCCCGGCTGCGACTGCAAGTGTTCATCGGGATCTTCCTGGGCTACGCGGGCTTCTACCTGATCCGCAACAACATTTCGCTCATCGCACCGCTGCTGCTGGAGCAGGGCACCATCAACACGGTGGGCATCGGCATCATCGGCAACGCCGTGCTGCTGGCCTATGGGTTCTCCAAGTTCTTCTCCGCAACCATCTCGGACCGTTCCAACGCCCGGTACTTCCTGCCGATTGGCCTGGCGCTGTCCGCGGTGGCCAACCTGGTGGTGGCGTTCGTCCCCGCCGTCTCCGCCTCGGTGGCCCTGTTCGCCACGGTGATGTTCCTCAACGGCTGGGTGCAGGGCATGGGGTGGCCCCCATGCGGGCGCGTGCTCGTGCACTGGTTCTCCACGAAAGAGCGCGGGTGGAAGACGGCCATCTGGAACACTGCGCACAACGTGGGCGGCATGGGCGTGGGCGCGCTGGCGGCCCTGGGCCTCGCCATTACCGGCGGCTCCTGGCAGTCCGCCTTCTGGGTCCCCGCGGTCGGCGCCCTGGTAGTGGCCGTGCTCGCGTTCGTCATGGTCCGGGACCGCCCCGAAGCCGTGGGCCTTCCCCCCATCGAGGAGTACCGCGACGACCCCGCCAAGGTGGAGGCGGACGCGAGCGAGCTGGAAGGCTCCTCCTACTGGGGCATCGTCGTCAAGCACGTGCTGCTCAACCCCACCATGGTGTTCCTGGCACTGGCAAATGTGTTCATCTACTCGCTGCGCTACGGCGTGCTGAGCTGGGCGCCCACCTACCTGGCCGAGCACCACGGCATGTCCCTGGCGCAGGGCATCGCGGGCTTCTCCCTGTTCGAGCTCGCCGGCATCTTCGGCACGCTGGCCTGCGGCTGGGTCTCGGACAAGGTCTTCCGCGGCAACCGCAGCTGGACGGGCATCACCTTCATGGTGGGCGTGGGCGTGTTCCTGGTGGCCTACTGGCTCGCCCCGGTGGGCACCCCGTACTGGCTGCTCATGGTGTTCCTGTTCTTCATCGGCGCCTTCATCTACGGTCCGGTCATGATCATCGGTCTGCAGGCCCTGGACATGTCCGCGCGCAACGTGGCAGGCACCGCCGCCGGCTTCACGGGCCTCTTCGGCTACGTCTTCGGCGCCACCCTGGCCTCCACGGGCATCGGCTGGGTGGTCCACGAGTTCGGTTGGAGCACGACCTACGGTCTGCTCACGATCTCCGTGGTACTGACCATCGTGCTGCTGCTGTTCGTGCTGCCGCGGGAGAAGAAGCTGATGGCCCACCACAGCGGTCTCAGCACCACGAAGTAGGGCGACGGGATCCGCTCCTGGATCCCACCGCCCATCCCGCGCCGCCGTGGGAGCCGGGCGAGGGGTGCCGGGGCCACCGTCCGAGGGCCGGGGCACATGCCCCGGCCCTCGGCATGTTTGCGACCGGGCGGCGTCGTTGCCGAGGAGCCCGCCCGGGGCTGGAGCTGGCACGTCGGGGACACCGTGGCCGTGCTCGGAACCCGCCATCTTCCTGGCGGGCTGGCTGAGCATGGCACTGAGCGCCTCGCTGACCGCCGGCGCTGTACCGGCTACCGCGTGACCGCGGCGGCCTCGAGGGCGTCCAGGTCCCGGACCTCGTGGCGCCGCCCGTAGGCCATGATCCCCAGGCACAGGGTGGCGATCACGGCACCGGAGACGAAGAGCCACGGGTAGCTCGTGAACCGGGAGACCAGGGCGAGGACCATGGGGACGAAGAACCCCACATAGGTCAGGGAGTAGAACACGGCCGTGAGCCCGGCGAGGTCGTCCGGGCGCGCGATCCGCTGGACCTCCTGCAGCCCGGAGACCAGCACGAGTCCGTACCCGCAGCCCAGCACCGCCGAGGCCACCAGCACCACGGCCAGGTTGAGGGTCGCGGCGGCGATCCCGGCCGCGAGCATCCCGAGGATCACCGCGCCCATGCCCACGGCGAGCGAACGGATGGAGCCGTCCCGGTCCAGGCGCTTGCCCAGGGGCTGGATGAAGAACCCGAATCCAAGCCCCACCAGGCACATGAGACCCGAGAACGCGATGCGGTAGCCCGGACCCACCACGTCCGCCATGAGCGCGGGCAGGATCGCGTACGCGGAGGCCGCGCAGCCGAAGACCCACGGCGCGGAGGGCGCCACCACGAACCAGAAGCGGTGCTGGCGGGTGGCCGGGATCCTGAGGTCGGAGAGCAGGGACCCCTGCGGGGCGGTGGCGCGGCGCGTCTCCGGCGCACCGGCCACCAGGATGACCGATGGCACGCAGATCACAAGGTTGATGACGTACGGCAGCACGGTCTGCAGCGGTGCGAACTGCGCGAGGGCCGCGGCCGCGGCCGCGCCGAGGGCGAAGCCGGCCGTGAGGGACAGCGAGGCTCTCCGGGCACCGGAGACCTTTTCGGGGTGCGCCTCGTGCGGACGCTCCGAGAGCTCTTTGATCCACGAGGTGCCCACGGCCATGCCGAGGCCCAGGGCGAGTCCCGAGAAGATCCGGCCCACGAACAGCAGCACCAGGCTCTCGGCGCCCACGGCCAGCAGCACGCTGCCCACCATGGCGAGCACGGGCGCCGGAATCATCAGCGTGCGCCTGCCGTGGCGGTCCGAGAGCGGACCTCCGATCAGCAGCGCGGGCACGATGCCCAGGACGTATGCCGCCAGCAGCATGTCCACGGCCACCTGCTGGTAGCCCTCCACTGTGCGGTACATGACCAGCAGGGGGGTGAACTCGTTGCCGCCCCACGCCACGGCCAGCAGTGCGGAACTGACCCGCATCCAGGGTTTCAACCTCATGACACCATCCCCTCGTCGACGCGCTCATGCTAGAGGACGAGAGAGACAGGTCCCAAACCGGTGAGTAACTTGGTGCGGGTGCTCAGCGCCCCATCTGCTCCTGGTAGATCCGCCGCGCGCGCACCCGCGCCTCGTGGTGCACCGCCGCCGCGGGCCGCACCAGGCGGAACGCCGCGAAGCCGATCAACGTGGCCACGGCGTGCCCGATCGAGGACCAGTCCAGGTCGAGAACGAGTCCCACGGTGAGCAGCGCCACCAGCCCCGCGGCCCAGAGCACACGCCGTCGCCGGCTTCCCCGGTACGTGGCCAGTGCGGCGAGCGCGCAGAACCCGTAGCTCGCGCCCACGTCGATCAGCACGGGTGACGGGACGGAGAGCTCGGCGGCCCGGAGGAGCGTCACCTGCAGCCAGGCCACCGCCACGGTGGCCCCCACGTGCCCGATGACGAACCCGGTGAGCACGCGCTGCCACCCGAAGCGGTGCTCCAGGGGTGCCACTACCAGGCTGAAACCCACCCACCAGATGAGCAGCTCGAGGGGCGAGACGTACATGGCGCTGCGCACCAGGACGGTCACGGGGTCGGTGCTCAGCTCGTGCAGGTTGGTGGACTGCTCGGCGAGGAACATCGTGCGCACCCGGGGATCCGCGTTGGCGAGAAGCCACGTGGTGAACGTGAGCAGCACCAGGTAGAGGTAGGTCAGCGGGGCGCGCCGGATCCAGTCCTTGACGGGCTCACCCCACCGCAGCCACCAGGCCCCGATCCGGCGGAAGCACGGCCACGAGTGCTCCACGGCGTAGCTGAACGCCACGAGCAGCAGGAGCAGCAGCAGAGTGATCACTGGGAAAGTATGCGCCCGCCGGACCCTGGCACCGCATCCGAGCGCGCGTCGGGCGAAAGTGGCATGGTGATCCCCGGACCGTTCGTCCACCGCAGGAAGGAAACCCATGAAGACCACCCGCACCGCGACCGTCGCCGACGCGTCGCTCCGCAGGGCCCGCACCCCGGTCACGACGTCGTGCCCCGAGTTCTCCCCGGAGGCTGCCGCATGAGCGCCGCGGCTCCGGCACCCGCCCCGCTCGTGGTGGTCATGGGGGTCTCCGGTTCGGGCAAGACCACCATCGGCACGCTCGTGGCCCACGAGCTCCAGGTGGAGTTCATCGACGGGGACAGCCTGCACCCCATCGCAAACGTGGAGAAGATGGCCTCCGGCACGCCGCTGGACGACGACGACCGCGCGCCCTGGCTCGAGATCGTGGGTCGCACCCTGCATGAGCACGGTGAGCGCGGGGACGGTCTCGTGGTGGCGTGCTCCGCGCTGAAGGGCATGTACCGGGACCAGATCCGCTCCCAGGCTCCCGCCGCGCTGTTCCTGCACCTGAGCGGTTCGCTGGAGGTGCTGACCCGGCGCATCGAGGGCCGCAGCGGCCACTTCATGCCCGCCGCGCTGCTGCAGTCGCAGATCGACACGCTGGAACCGCTCGCCGGGGACGAGGACGGCTACGTGCTTGACATCAACCAGCCGGTGGCGGAGATGGTGCGCGAGGCCGTGGTGCACCTGCGCGAGCTCGTGACCGCGCGCAGCTGAGCGCCCGGCAGCCAGTGTGACGCCCGGGCTTCACCCGCGCCGCAGCAGCACTGCGGCCTCGTAGTGGCCGGTGTGGGGGAACATGTCCAGCAGCCTGGCCTCCACGGGCCGCAGGGACGGCATCCGCCGCAGGTCCCTCGCCAGGGTCTTCGCGTTGCAGGACGAGTAGACGGCGTGGCCCACGGCGGACCCTTCCAACCACGCGCACAGGGAGGCGTCCAGACCGCGGCGCGGTGGGTTCACGATCGCGAGCTCCGGGGTGCCGGGCAGGTCCGCGGGTGTCGCGGCGGCGTCGTCGGCAAGGAAGCGAACGGAGCCGGGGCCGGCCTCCGGCAGTCCCATGGCGCGGGCTGTGTCCCGGGCGGAGGCCACGGCCTCCGGGGAGATCTCGGTGCCCACCACCTCGCGGGCGGGGTCCGCCACGTGCAGGGCGAATCCGCCCACCCCGCAGTAGAGGTCCCACACGCTCACGGGATCCGCAGCGCTGACCCACTCGGCCACCTGGGCGTAGAGCCGCTCCGTGACCGCGGTGTTGGTCTGGAAGAAGGAGCGCGGGCGCACCCGCAGGCCGATCCCGTTGACCGTCATGACCAGTTCGGACCGCTCGGTCAGCAGGATCTCCTCGGGTCCCTCGATCACGGCCTTGTGCTCCGGCTGCAGGTTCACGGAGACGACGTCCGCCGCGGGCACGAGCTCGTGCAGCAGGTCCATGTTCTCGCGGATCTTGGGCAGCTGGCGGGTGCTGCGCAGCATGAAGCGCACCATGAGCCGCCCCTCGGGGCTGCCGGTGACCACCACGTGCTTGAGCTCGCCGCGCCGCTTGGCGACGTCGTAGGGCAGCAGCCGCACCCGCGAGATGAACTCCCCGAGCGCGTGCAGGGCGCGGGTGACCGGTGCGGGGTACAGCGGGCAGTCCCGAAGGTCCGTGCCGCGGGTGCCGTCCAGGATTCCGAGGGTGGGCGCGCCCACCTCCCCCGCGACGACCATCTTGGCCTTGTTGCGGAACCCCGCCTCCGCGGACGCCACCGGCGCCAGCCAGCGTGGGCTCCCGAGCGGGTCCACCAGCCCCCGGACCAGCTCCTGCTTGCGCTCCAGCTGCCGCCCGTAGGCCACCTCGATCGCGGTGCACGAGTGGCACAGGTCCCGGTTGTAGTATCCGCACTCCATCCGCCCGAGTGTACGGCGCAGTGCCGGTGGGACCGGGACGCCGCCCGCGCCTGGCATTCGCCCCGGGATCGTGGCACGGTGACATGGACCTCCAGCCCCCTCTCCCAGCACAGGACAATCACCATGAGCACCCCGCGCCCCACCCCCGCCGTGATGCGCGGCCGCACGGACCCCGCCCGCAGCGTGCGCCCGGTGGACTACACGTCGTGGCGCCCGTCCCCCGCCGCTGCCGGTGAGCAAGGCGCGGGCGGTGCGGAGCCGACGTCGTCGTCCAGCGGTGGGCAGGTCCCCGGTGGCGCGCGCAGACCATCCCCGCCCGCGGGTGGGCCCCGGCCGAAGGGTGCGCGCACGACGCCGCCCGCATCCTCCGGTGGGCAGCCCCCGGCTGACCGCAGGGCGCCGGGTGGAACCCCGAAACCGGGGCCGGGCCCACGGTCCGTGCCTTCTGCGGGCGCCGACCGGACGGAGACCGCAGGAAACGCGGACGGGACGACGACCCCGCAGCTCACCGTGGACCCGCAGCTTGCCCGGTTCGTGGAACGGCTGCGGGCGGGGATGGCCCCGGAGACCGGCACACCCGAGAACGCGTTCTACACCGTGGACTCGGCCACCACGGAACCGTCCGCACTGGACGTCCCCGCCGAGGGGGTCCACGCGCAGGGAGTCTGGGACGTCAGCGAGCAGGCGCTGCGGGCTGTGGTGGCCCAGCCCGAGGACACGTGGACCGCGGACCTGGGACGCACCGACTACTACGTGCGCGGGCAGCTGTGCGTGCAGGTGATGCGCGCGGAGCACCGCGTGGTGGGGATCTACCGCAGCGGCTGGGCGATCGCCCGGCGCCCGGACGAGACCTGGGCGGATACCGCCGACTCCCTCGAACGCACCGGCGCGAAGCCGGGCGGCGGGGGCACCCGCTACCCCACGAACCGTCGGGAGCTGCTCGAGCGGCTGCGCGGCGCGGGCTTCGAGGTCACCACTTCCGGGCCCACCCACGGGAAGATCACCCACCCGGACGCCCCCGGCCGGTTCCTGCCGTTCTCCTCCACGCCCTCGTCCCAGCGCTACGGCCGCCACGTGGTCACCGCGGTCAAGCGCGTCTTCGGGATCGACGTGCGGTGAGACGGGAAGGGCCCGGAGGAACGTCGTGCTCCTCCGGGCCCTTCGAGGTCGCCGCTCTCCGCCCGGGGTGGGGCAGCGCGGCCGTGTCGTGGATCAGATGGTGGATGCCGACTCCTCCTATCGACGGCCCCGGCGATCGTCACGGAACGGATGCCCTCGCCGCCCCGTGTTCGACGCCAGCAACGGGCCGATCAGCGCCCACTGCGCATCTGCCAGACGACGAGTTGGAGAAGCAACAGCAGCAGCCACACGCCCACAATCGCGCGTCAATCAGCAAACTCATGGGAGACACCCCAGGTGACTGCCGCACACACGAGGGGCGGTCACTCGGCGATGCCACCCGCCGGCTCGGGCACGAGAACGGGACCCGTGGAAGGGCTCCCCGGGAGGTACCCGCAGGCGGGGTCCGAGGGCACCCTGTGCGGGTGCACACCAAAGTGGGGGCGAGGACAGGGCGGCCCCGGCTCGCCCCCGGCCGCTAGGATGAGGACAGAAATGTGCTGTCGGGAGCGAGTTTTCACGGCCCCGGGGGAGATCGGTGAGGGGTCACCGACGGCGGGGTCTCGACGCACCACGATCACGGGGGAGAAACCATTGTTGACGCTTTCAGGTCTCGGCCGCGCCCTGCGGCCCGTGCACGGCTCGGGGACGGACGGGGCAGCCGTCGTCGAGACACCCGTGAGCCACGGCTGGATCCCCGCGGGGGACCGTCTGCTCGCGGTCGACGTCCACGAGCCCGCCGCGCCGGCGCGTGGCGCGAGCATCGTGCTAGCCGCCCCTCCCGGGCGTGAGCGCGTCACGCTGACCCGCACGGTCCTGCACACCGCGCGCGCCCTAGCCGCGGACGGCTGGTGCGTGGTGCGCTTCGACTGGTCCGGCACCGGGCAGAGCCCCGCCTCCAAGGACGTGACGGACGCACAGCACTGGTCCGAGGACCTGACCGCGGTGCGCGACTGGGCGGGCCAGGGCCAACCGGTCCACGGTGTGGGCATCGGCGTGGCCGGCGCCTACCTGGCGGCGGACGATGACGAGGGCTGGGCGCAGCGCGTGGTGATGGCGCCGGTGTCCGGCAAGCAGTGGCTGCGCCACCAGAGCGCGCTGCGCCGCATGGCCGGGCAGAGCCTGCCCCCGCGCGTTGCGGGGGGCACCGAGCTACTCGACCTGCACCTCACGGCGGAGGGAGCCGCGGCCGTCAAGACCGTCCCCGCTCCCGCGGCGGACCCGGCGCGGGGCATCAGCATCCTGGGCGAGGAGGAGACCGGCCCCCTCCCGCTCAACGTCCACCCGCGGGTGGCCACCGTGCCGCCCGGCGTGACGGGCGCCGTCGTCGCTGCCCTGTCCGAGCACGCACCCGCCCACAACGAGGACACCACTGCGCCGGAGCCCGCGCAGCAGGCCACTGTGGAGATGGACGGCACCACCGTGCGGCTGCGCCGGACCACGGTCGGCGCGGACCGGCGTCCGGGGATCGTCACCGAGCCGCTGGAGCGCGCCGCGGACGCGCCCGGGCTCGGCCTGGTCTCCCCCGGCTCGGACGTCATGGAGGCGGCGGGTGGACTGTGGCTGAACACCGCGCTGCTGGCGTCCTCCCGCGGGGCCGTGTGCCTGCTCGCCGAGCGAACGGACACCGGGGAGCTGGTCCGCTCGGATCGTTCCCGCAACCCAAATCCCTACGACCGCCGCACGGTGGCCGAGTGTCGGGAGCTCATCCTGCACGTGGCCTCCCTCACAGATGGCCCCGTGACCGCCGCCGGGATCTGCCTGGGCGCGTGGGGCCTGATGGCCGCCGCGCGTGAGCTCCCCGCGCAGATCAGCGCCCGCACCACCCTGGACGTGATCAACAACGTGGCGTGGCAGCGTCAGCCGTGGCGCTACTGGCGCCAGGGCCTCACGGAGGGCCCGCTCGCCCCGCGTGTGCCGGGCGAGGACCCCACCGCGGACGCCGTCCCTGCCGCGTCCTCCGCCGACGCCGCCGCACCGGACGCCTCTGCCCTCGGCTCCCTGCGCCGGACCCTGACCACCCAGGTCGGCAACGTGGCGCGCACGGTGGTCCGCGGCACCCGCGCGAAGGCGCACGCGGCGTCCCCCCGAGTGAACTCCCTCGCGGCGACCCTCGGGATCATCGACGTCCCGCAGCCTGAGCTGCGCCGCCTGGAGCGCGTCCCGGGTCTCACGGTGAACGCGGTCTTCGGCACGCTGGACGCCGAGTTCTGCGGTGCCGAGACCGGGCGGATCGGCCCGCGCTCGGCCGTGGTGGTGGTGGACTCTCTGGACCACTCCATGTTCTCCACCGCCGCCCGCCGCGCCATGGCGCAGTTCACGGTGGAGCAGCTGGCGGCCACCTCCGGCGTCTCGCACTGAAAACGGCACTCACGGGCACGGTCCCGGTTCCCGCGGCAGAGTTGTTCAACCGCCACAGGAGCCGGGACCGGCTCAGTTCTCGCTGACGGCCACCGGGTCAGTGCCGAGGGCTCGCACGCGCGTCGCCGCGCGAACTGACCCGGTGACCTCGCCGCCCACGGGCAGCACCACGATCTCGCCGGGCAGCACGTGCACGTAGCCGTCCTCGGCCACCGGGTCCCGCTCTTGCCACGCGTCCGCCGTCACCGCTGTCGTCCCCGTGTCGACTCTGTCCACGGCTGGCTGGTCCGTCACTGCACCCGTCCCTGGGGCCGTTCTCGCGGCACCCGCCCCTCCCGCCCGAACGGGCAGGTCCAGTGCGAGGAAGCGGGCGAGCCCCTCGGCCGTGACAGCCACACCCCATCCGTCAGACCCCGTGCGCACCCACCGTGCGCTCAGTCCGGGGTCCGCGGCGTCGTTGCGGCGGGGTCCACCGCTGAGGTGCGCGTCCCGTGCCAGCACGCGACCGTGGGAGTCAAGAAGAACGGCGGACACGGCGTCGTACTCCCGGTCCCCGAAGCCGTAGGCGTTGTCGAGGTCCCGGAACGTGCCGTCCGCGAGGTCCGCGCGCACCACCGTCTCCCCGTGGGCCGGGACCGTCACGGGAACGTCGACGGCGGGCTGGCTGCCCCCGCGCACGGTCGCCACGGTCAGCCGCAGGGTTGCCTCCAGCGTCCGCGCCCGGTCGTTCCACACGTGCACGGGCAGCCCGTCCCCGCCCGCGGGCACGAACGAGACCGCCACCGGCGCGCAGGCCCGGCGCATGCCGTACCACGCGGCCGTCGGGCGGCCGGTGACGTCCAGGACGCCCCATCCGGCGCCCGGTGCGGTGGACGCCGCCGAGAGCACGAGCGCTCCGCGGCACGGCGAGTCCGAGGAGCGCCACTGAGCGAATGTGCGCTGGAAGACGTGGGCCAGGGTGGCCCGCTCGAGCTCCAGGCGCCGCGCGTGGCCGCGGATCGAGTCCTCGGGGACCGGGCGCGCGGGTACGGCGAGGCTGGCGTCCGGATCACTGTCCCGGTCCAGGAAGAGCCGGTGCACGTACGTGCTGGTGGTGTCCGCGAAGGTCCAGTCGGCGCCGGGATCGTGCGCGAGGCCCGCGCGCCACGCGGCCTCGGTTTCCTCGCCGTCCAGCGGGGCGTCCGTGCCGAACTGCGCCCGCACCACGGCAGGCTCCGGCGGCACCGCGAACGCGAGCGACTCCGCGGCGAAGCGCACACCGCGCGTCACGGTGTCCTCGAGCGAACGCCCGTAGGCGCCCACCCCGAAGTAGTGGCACACGCCGTCCGCGGCATCCACGGGAGAGCTCTGCGGCACGGCCGGGGCGGCAGGGGTGGCAGGGGTGGGCGGGACGAACGAGTCGTGCGCGTCCCCGCTCGGGCCCCCGTCCTCGTCGCAAACCCCGCGGGGCAGCGCCAGAACGGCCCGCACCCGCTCGACCACGGCCTGCGCGACGTCGAGGTGGGCGTCGGAGCACGGGGACGAGGGGACGACCACCGCGTCCGATCCCGCCTCCGCGACGGTGGCCGGGATGTCCCGCAGGAGCACGTCCGGAGTCCACTGCTCGGCGGGTCGCCCGGCCAGCACCGGGGCCTGGATGACCTCCGTGCCTCCGGAGATCACCACGGTGGAGGGGTGCCCGGCGAGGCGCGCGGCGAGCGCCCGTACCTCGTGGCGCAGTCCGGCCCGCCAGGCGGGGTCGTCGGGCGGATCCAGAGGCCCGAGATCAACGTCCTGCCACACCATGAGCCCCAGCTCGTCGCACGCGCGGTGGAAGTCCTCGGTCTCGTAGCAGCTCGTGCCGGGGATGCGCACCATGGTGGCGCCAGCGTCCCGCAGCCTGCGGAGCATCCGGCGGATGCGGCAGGGGTCGGCGGCGACCTCGTACGGGTCCGCCCCCGTCCACACGGTCCCGCGCGCGAACACGGGCACGCCGTTGACGCGCAGCGCCAGCCCGCGGTGGGTCGCGTCCCTGGGCTCTGCAATCACGGTGCGGAACCCCACGCGGGCGTGCAGTTCCTCGTCCCCGGCCCGCACGCGCACGCAGTACAGCTGCTGGGCACCCATCCCGTGGGGCCACCACAGGAGGGGGTCGGCCACGGGGACCTCGACGGTTGTGGTTCCGGCGGCCGCGAGCTCCGCGGCGCTCACGACACGCTCGACGGCGCCGCCTTCCGACGCGGTCACGCGCTGAGCGGGGGGATCGTCCTCTGCGGGCCGGAGCGGTTCGACAAGCACCCGGCAGCCCTCGGCTCCGACGGCGATCTCGGCGAGGTCCACGGCCACCACCCCGTGGACGTCCTGGGTGACCCGGGCGCGCACCGCGGACGGTGGGAGAGGGCGGGAACGGGCGGGGGCCGCGGCGGCGGCGGCGTCGTCCGGGGAAACGGGCGGGAGGGCAGCGGGAGAAGAGGGCACAAGAAGGGGCGAGGAATCTCTCCGAGAGGCGGACGGGGAATGCGTGGCGCCGTCAGGAGACGAGGTGACCGGCGTGGCGGCGAGCCCGCCCCAGGGCCCCACGACGGGGCGAGCGCCGGGCCAGTCGATGGCCCCGACGAGCGGCGTGCGGCGCCAGCGCAGGGATCGGTCGGAGACCAGCGGGGAGAGCCAGCGGGCGCGCGGCTTGCGCGGCACGGCCACGCTGGACAGGGGCAGGACGCGCAGGGCGATCTCGCACTCCCCCGGCGGCAGGGTGACGGTGACGTCCCACGGCGCGAAGGCGCTGTCGCACGCGTGCACGGTCTCCCCGTCAACCATCAGCTCGGAGACGGTGGCCACGCCCGTGGAGACGAACAGGTGGGGCCCACCCACGGTGGTGACCCGCGTGCGGTACTCCCAGAAGGTCTCGGGGCCGTCCGCCGCGAGGACGGCGTCCACTGCCTCCTCACCCAGGGCGTCGCGCAGTGCCCCGGAGACTGTTCCGGGAACGCGCGCGGGGATGCCGAGGGCCAGGGTGTCGCCCGGACCCTGCGTGGGATCGGAACGGCACAGGATCCAGGTGGCGCGCTCCAGCACGTCGGCACCGCTCAAGCCCGTCACTCCCCGAGGCCCAGCGCGTCCCGCACCGCGACCATACCGGCGGTGTGCCCCGCCACGAACGCGTCCGCGGACGTGTCCACGCGCGCAGTCCGACCCCGCGCGGCGCGCGCGAGCTGGAACTGCAGGGTCTTGGCCGCCCCGGCCGCGGCGTCGAACGCCTCGGCCGCCTCGATCAGGAGCTCGGCGTCCAGGTCGCTGGGCCACCGGGCGGCGCCCGCGGCGAGGTACCGGCACGCGTGCGCGGCCAGCCCTGCGGTGAGCCCCGCCTGGCGCGTGGTCGCGAACGAGTACAGGTGGAAGTAGTCCATGCCGCGCTCGGCCAGCACCGGCAGGTGCTCCCGGATGGCGGTGACGAGCCGCTCCGCGGGGCCCTGCGACCCGGCGGAGGATCCCGGCGCGCGGCGCAGGTGGTCCCGCACCAGCTCCACCGTGTGCTGCCACAGCTGCTGGGCCTCCAGCCGCCGCACCCCCGCCACGCGCACGAGCTCCACGTAGGGGTACGGCACCCGGCCGCTGCGCGCGCCCGGACCCAGGGTGTTCTCCAGGTCCTCCCCGCGCAGCACGTGCACGCCGTCGTTGTGCAGGTAGAGCAGCTCCCCCGCCGCCGGGTCCAGCCGCAGCGGGACGATCGACGTCTTGGTGTGCTCCAGCCCGTAGGAGACGCCCTCGGTGTCCGGGAGGTGGAACGCGTCCACCTCCACGATCAGGGCGTCCCCGCGGGACATGGCCAGCTGCAGGTGCTCGCCCAGGGGCCGCCACGTGTCGTACTCCCCCACCGCCAGGCCGTAGAGCACCTCGAGGTCCTCCTGGCGTGGTTTCAGGAACTCCCACTGGTCCCCCAGGAAGTCCGCACTGAACGCGGCGCCCAGCATGGGCACCGGGTCCAGACCGAGGGCGGCGGTGAGCCCGATCCACACGTCCATGTAGCAGTTCGTGGGAGACCACGGCTCTGCGGGATCGTGCAGCACGGACCGGGGCACGGTCGCCGCGGAGAGCGACTCGCACCCCCGCACCGCGAGGACCTCGGTCCCGAACGGGGCCTCGACGGCCGCGGCGGCACCGGTGCTCTCGGCGACGGCGGTCATGACAGACCCAGCTCCTGGCGCACGGAGGCGGGCCACGCGGCGACGTCGAAGCCGTGCTTGGCGGCGAGCGCCAGGGCCACGCGCTCCAGGCCGAAGCCGAAGCACGCGGAGTGGGCCACGGCATCGTCGGCGGTGCGCAGGTCGAAGCCCTCGCCGAAGTGGTCCTCGTGCAGGTTCGCCGAGGCGATGGCCGTGGGGTGGCCCGGGTAGACCTCCGTGAGGATCTCGAACTTCAGCTGCGCCTCGCGCTGGCCCGCGCTGAGCAGCTTGCCCGCGCGGCCGAAGAACGGGTCGTTGGCGGTGTCCGCCTGGACCTCCAGGCCCAGGTTGGTGAGCAGCTCGGTGCCCGCGGCGAGCCACTTCTCACGGTGCTCGGCGGCCTCCGCGGGGGTGCCGATGCGCACAGCCTCGAACATCCGGAAGGTCACGAAGCGCATGGGGTCCGGGCTGGGCTCGTGGCGGTAGCACTCGCCCACGAGCTCGAAGACCGTGCCGTCCACCTGCGAGCCCTCGAGGTAGGCGTAGAGCGGGTGGCAGACCGCCGGGACCAGCGCGTGGCCGGCCGGGGTGAGCTGCGCGGACCAGTCGCCCTGCTTCTCGTAGGTGGCCAGCAGCTGGCGGTGGGCCTTGTTGTCGCCCTCGAACGCGGCGATCGTGCCCAGCAGCTGCGGGAACGAGGCCACGTAGTCGGTGCGCTCCAGCAGCCGGGTGCCGTTGACGGGTGGGAAGCGCAGCCGGCGCGTGCCCGCCTCGGGCGAGAGCCGCGCGGCGATCCCGCGGGCGGCCGACGCGATGCCCTGCACCACGTCCTCGGCCTGCGGGCCCAGCCCGGTCACACCGTCGCCCAGCGTGGGCAGCAGCCAGTCGTTGGCCTCGAGCCCCTCGCGGAACGTGTCCTGCTGACGGGTGAGGTCCTGCTCGATGTCGGTGGTGGTCATCGCTGTCCCCTCGAGACGAGTTGCATGGTGGCGGTGTGGAGCAGAATGCGGTCGTTGTTGACCATGACGGACGGGCCGATGCTGTCCCGGTAGAGCCGTGCCAGGCTCACGGGAGAGCGGTTGGCGAACCCGGAGATCCCCACGATCACCAGGGCGTCGCCCACGATCTGGCGCACGGCCTCGGCCCCGTTGACCTTCAGCGTGTTCATGGCGATCGCGAACTGCATGGACTCGCAGGTCTCGGGGTCCTCGTAGGCGGCCTCGTAGCGGGCCACGGAGGAGCGCACGACGTCCGTCATGGACTGCAGCTGCACCTCCAGCTCCGCCAGCCGCAGCGCGGACGGCGGAGGCGTGCCCGGGGTCTTGCGGGCGGCCTTCTGCACCACGGAGCGGGCGGTGAGCCCGGCCTGGGTGGCCATCCCGAGCCACGCGGAGGCCCACAGGCAGTGGGCGCCCGGGAGCATGGTCTGCGCGGAGATGGTCTCGAACGGGACCCGGAACATGGCGTCCTCACTCGTGGTGGCGTCCAGCTCGAAGGACTCCGAGCAGGTGCCGCGCATGCCCAGGGCGTCCCAGCCGCGCTGGCGCTCCAGCTGCAGGTCCGCCGCCTCGACCACGAGCACCACCTGGTCGCTCGACGCCGCGTCCTCGTTGCGGCGCGCGGTCACGAGGATCGCGTCCGCGTACGCGCCGTAGGAGATCACGGGGCAGGTCTTGTGCAGCGCCACCCGGCCGTCACCGGCGGGGCGCACGGCGCACGTGGAGGTGCGGGTGTCACCGCCGATGTTGACCTCGGTGGTCGCGGAGGCCAGCAGCAGCCCCTCGGACGCCACCTTGCGGGTGAACTCCCGCAGCCACTCGGTGTCCGCGTGGCGGGTGAGGCACAGTGCCTGCGAGTAGTGCATGGCCAGGATCATCGCGGAGGAGGTGCACTCGCGCCCCACCCGCTCCAGCAGCCGGCACAGTTCCGTGATGCTGTAGTCCAGCCCGCCGTCCGCCTCCGTCATGGGGGCGGCCAGCAGGCCCTGGGCGCGGGCCTCGTCGATCGTCTCCCGGGGGAAGCGGGACTCGCCGTCCACGGTGTCCGCGTACTCGCGGGCCACCCTGGCCACGGCCTCCGCGCGGGCGGCGGTGCTCGCCGCCCGGTCCGGGTGCTCCGCACGGGTGCGCGGCTGCTCTGTCAGGACGCTGTTCTCAGTCATGGTGGATCGCTTCCACGGCCTCGGTGATGGACGCGACGGACGTGAAGGTCGCCTTGGTCAGGCGCTCCTCCGGGAACTCGATGTCGAACTCGTCCTCCAGGCCCAGCATCACGTTCACGGAAGCGTGGGACGTCATGCCGGCGCGGTAGAGGTCCGCGTCCACGGCAATGCTCTGCGCGTCCTCGGAGAGCTTGCCCTGCTCGCTGAGCACGGATCGGACGGTCGCTTCGATGGTGGAGTCCATGGGACACCTTTCTGGGTTGTACTGTCGATTCCTCTGAACCGCGGGTCAGCCGATGTGCGGTGCCCCGCGGTGGTCCTGTTCCCGACGTCGTGCGCCGGGTGGTCTCACGGGTGCGGCGGGTGCCGGGTCACGAGGCCGTGGCGAGCGCCACGGCCAGGGCGAACCCGCCGTCGTGGGAGGTGCTGATGCTCCAGCCGCCCAGCCCGGCCTCCCCGGCCAGGCGCGCCGCGGTGCCCCGCAGCTGCACGCTCGGTGCGCCGTGGGCGTCCGTGCGCAGCACGATCTGCGGCCACGGCACGGCGTCCTCCGGGCTCGGGCGCAGCACCTTGAGCACGGCCTCCTTGGCCGCGAACCGGCCCGCGACGGATTCCGCCGAGGGCTCAGCCGCTCCCGAACGGGTGAGCTCCGCGATCTCCTCCGGGGCGAGCACGGCCCGCAGGTAGCGCTCCCCCTGACGGGCGATCGACTCGGCCACCGGTGCCACGCCCTGCAGGTCGCAGCCCACGCGGGGCGCCACGGCGGCGTCGACGGCGCTCACGACGTGCCCTCCGAGGTCACGGCCTCGAACGCCGGGTCCACGGCTGGCGCGGAAGTGGTGCGCTTCAGACCCAGCCGGTCCGCCCAGCGCCCAAGAGCCACCACGGCGGCGGGTTTCCAGCACTCGAAGGTGTGCCCGCCGTCGCACGTGCCCTCCTTGCCGTACTCCGTGTACTGGTAGTCCACGCCCTTGGTCCCGAGCTCCGAGGCGAAGGACGCCGTGGAGTCCCGCAGGGCGGGCTCGATGTCCCCGTTCTGGCCGTTGCCGCTGCCCGCGAAGAGCTGCACGGTCACGTCCTCGAGGTCCCCGCTCTGCGTGAGGGGGTCGTTGGCCAACCACTGTGCGTCCGTGGTGGTGGTGCCGTTGCCGAAGATCGCGGCGGGCTCCCCCGTGGACTCCTTCGAGGCCTGCTCGAAGTTCTGCTTGGCCTCCGGGGAGGAGACGTCCAGCAGGCCCGAGAAGCTCACGGCCTCCCCGAAGAGGTCTGGCCGCTCCTCGGCGTAGCGCACCGCGCCGTAGCCACCCATCGAGTTGCCCATGATCGCGCGGTGCCCCCGGTCCTTCTGCGTGGCCAGGTGCGAGTCCACCCACGGGACCACCTGGTCCAGGTGGAACGTCCTCCAGTTCTGCTTGAGGGTGTCCTGCTTCGCCCAGTCCGTGTACCAGCCCACCTTGCCGCCGCTCATGATCACGGTGATCACGGGCATGCCCGCGGTGAGCTGCTCGGCCTGCCCGCCCTCGTACCACTGCAGGGCGGGGGCATCCGTGGAGCTGCTGCCCGGGAGCATGTAGACCACTGGGTAGGTCTTGGCGGGGTCGTAGCCCTCCGGGGTGATCACCACGAGCGAGTTGCGCCCGCCCGGTGCCTCCGGGGAGACCGCGTCCGTGCTGACCGTGAGGTCCACGGCCCGCTGGGACAGGGCGCGGGCGCCCGTGACGGTGATCCCGTTCGACTCCTTGCGCAGCTCCTGCGGATCCTGGAACCCCACCTGCTTCGCGGCGTCGGCGTCGAAACTGATCGTGGAGCCCGTGCCGGAGGTCGCGGCGGGGTCCGTGCCCCCGGAGCCGCAGCCCGTGAGCAGCAGCGCCCCCAGGGTGCACCCGGTGAGCACCCGCGGTCCGAGCGATCGCGTGCCGCCCGCCCGGGCGGTGTCCTGGTTCATGCGGCGCACGTGGCCACCTCTTCCGCGGGGTAGTGACTCAGCCCGAGGGCCGCGTCGACGATCTGCATGGCTGTCAGCCGCGAGGCGCGGGCCTGCAGCGAGTGGTCCAGCGCGGGGACGTGGGCCACCTTGATCCGGCGGCCGCGGCGGGTGAGCCGCGCGAGCCCCTCCTCGCCGCGCTCCTGCTCGAAGAACACGCCGTCCTCCACTCCGAAGTAGAAGGAGACCTCCGCGTTGCGCGAGGCGTGCTCCATGACCACCTCCGGTACGTTCGGGATGTTGCAGCGGCCCAGAAGCAGCCACATGCGGTAAGGCATCCGGCGCCGCACGAGTTCCTTGGCGCGCGTGCGCCACGTGGTGTTCAGTTCCACGTCGCTCATGGTGCGCAGCTGCTCCAGCACGGCGTCCACGTCCCAGTTGCGGTAGAGCTTCTCGTAGTACCGCTCCCCGGCGCGCCACGCCACGTTGTTGAGCACCACGCGGGTGGTCATCGCGCTCGTGGGCGGTGCCATGGCCACGAGCCAGCCGCCCACGCACAGCCCAGCGCCCGTGACGGCCTCGCCCGTGCGCCCGCGCAGCCAGGACGCGCCGAGGTCGATGTCCGCGACCCCCTGGTACTTGTACGGGTTGATGTCCTTGACCTCGTCCAGCCCGGCACCGTCCCCGCAGTGGTGGCGCTCCACACGCATCGCGGGCACCCCGCGTGCGGCCAGCCGGCGCGCCTGGACGGCCCACAGACCTGTGGGCCCGTCCTTGGGGTCTGCGGAGGGCGGCGCGAGCACGGCCGCACCGGCACCCGTGCCGTGGCGGCCCACAGGGTGCGTGTAGGTGGCCGGCAGCAGGTCCTCCCCCAGCTCGAGGAGCTCCTCCTCCACGTCCACGTCGAACTCGGCCACGTGGAACCGGGCGTGCGTGGTGGGCCGCCAGCCGCTGACGTCCGCCGTCCCTCCCGTCACGACGACGCCGCTCGCGGCCTCCCCGGCCCCACTCACCGTGGTCTCGTGGGCCGGGTCCGCGGCGGTGCCGGGCGAGACCGCGCGTGGCGCGGCGTCGTCGTCACCGGCGCCCGCAGCCGGCTCGTCCAGGCGGGCGACGAGCGCGGCAATGGCCGACGGGGTCGCCTTGGCGTAGATCGCGGCCACGCCGTAGAGCTTCTTGGCCACGGTGCGGTCCTTCTCGCGCACCGGCACGAGCCCGGGGGTCGTGAGATTGCGCGGGTCCGGCAGGGCGCGGATGGCAGCGGCCTCGGCATCGGTGAAGTGCGCGCCGCCGATCTCCACGCCGCCCTCGACCTCCGGCGGCAGGCTCAACCCGCTCGCCCGCCGCAGCCCGGTGTACTGGCGCATGTAGATGGCGCCGGAGACCGGCTCCCACAGCACCCGCTTCCCGAAGGGGAGCTCGGAGGTGGCGAGCACCGCGGCACCGATCCGCAACCCGATGCCGTGGACGGGCAGGTGCGGCCCCACCAGCTCCCGGGCCGTGCCGAACGCGACCTCGAGATCCCGTTGCCACACAGCCACGGGATCGCTTCCCACGGGGCGTTCGCCGGACTCCGAGGTGCCGCTCCAGGCGACCCTGATGACGACCCAGCCCGCTTCCGCCGCGCGTGCCGCCACCAGCCGCATGCTGCGGTGGCTCACCACTTCCTCCCGCGCGAGAGCCGGTGCAATGACCACGGCTCCGCGGACACGGTCGCTGTCGGGACCGTGCACCCACGCGTGAATGGTGCGCCCGTGCCCCGTCAGAAAACTTGCCTGTCCGGCAATACGCATGAATTCTCCCCAGTCCTGCCCCGGAAACACCTCAGCCGTGCCACCGTTTCCCTGTTTCCCCCGTTGCCGGAGGAGTCTCCCCGTGCGAGCGCGGCGCCTCCGCCACCGGCCGACCCCCGCCCCCGAACGCCGCGTTCCCCCACGTTCCCCCGTGAGTGGCGTACGGCTTTGCACTCATAAATCATAGCCACTCGTGTCCCAGGACGGCTCGATGACGCCGTCCCCTAATGTGTGTTTTTACATTTACACGACTGTTTTTCCCGGTCCCACGTGCGCTTTTACCGCGTTGTACCTATATGGGCCCACACAGATTTGTCATCTTTCTGGCGATAAGGTCAGATCTGCAGAGTTATGATGGCAAACGCCGATGTTCTGGGGAGACACAGCATTGGCGCCGTTCACTGTCCACGGGCTTGCACCGTGGGTGACGGGGGGCCTGGGGAGGTCCCCCGTACTGGGGGAGATGCAGGCACCGTCTGCGTCTTCATTGGGGGAGGAGACAGCGTGGCTGCACGCATCCTGATTATCGGTCTCAACTATTCACCGGAGCACACGGGCATCGCCCCGTACACCGCCGGGATGGCACGCGCCCTGCGTGAGGAGGGCTGGGACGTGGAGGTCGTCACCGGCCTGCCGCACTACCCGCAGTGGCAGGTCCACGAGGGCTACCCGCGCCAGGACGGCCCGCTCGAGGTGATCGACGGCGTGCCCGTCCGGCGCATTCCGCACCCCGTGCCCCACGACGCCGGCCAGCTGCGCCGCCTCGGCATGGAGATCGTCTTCGGCCTGCGCGCCGCGCGGGCCCCGTGGGGGGACCCGGACGTCGTCGTGCTCGTCACGCCCGCCCTGTTCGCCTCGGCGATCGCGCGGGTCAGGGCCGCACTGACCCGCACCCCGGTGCTCGTGTGGGTGCACGACATCTACACCGCCGGCCTCGCGGAGACCGGCGCGGCGGGCGGACCCGCGACCCGGGTGATGCGCGCTGTGGAGGGGACGTTCCTGCGCTCCTGCAGCGGCGTCGTCGTGATCCACGACCGTTTCTCCGACTACCTGCGCCGCCACATGGGCGTGGCCGGGGAGAAGATCACCACTGTCCGCAACTGGACCCACATCGCCGAGGCCCCCACGGTGG
The DNA here is from genome assembly GCF_002398425.1 of Kocuria sp. UBA5001. Taxonomy (NCBI): domain Bacteria; kingdom Bacillati; phylum Actinomycetota; class Actinomycetes; order Micrococcales; family Micrococcaceae; genus Kocuria; species Kocuria sp. UBA5001. Next base: position 54,807 of record NZ_DGYR01000017.1, on the reverse strand, counting down.
ACACCGTCTCGCTGCGCCGCCGCTTCGGGTGGGAGCCGCAGGACGTGGTGGTGCTGCACACCGGCAACATGGGCGCCAAGCAGGACCTCACCAACGTGGCCGCCGCCGCGCGGGTGGCCGAGGAACGGAGCGCCCCGCTGCGCTTCGTGCTCGTTGGCGGCGGGCACCAGCGCCCGCAGCTCGAGGAGCTCGCGGCCACCACGCCGCGCTTCGAGGTGCTGCCCAGCGTGGACAACGACACCTACGCCGGGCTGCTGCGCGCGGCGGACATCCTGCTGGTCAACGAGCGGCCCGGGCTCACCGAGATGTGCGTGCCCAGCAAGCTCACCAGCTACTTCACCGCGGACCGCCCCGTGCTGGCCGCCGTCGAGGCCGCTGGGCCGTCCGCGGCTGAGCTCGCGGCGGCCGGTGCCGGGATCCGCGTGGAACCCGGTGATCCCGAGGCCCTCGTGGCGGGCGCCGTGCGCCTGCACGAGGAGTGGATCACCACGGGCGGCACCACCCACCGCGGCGGTCGCCGCTACGTGCGCGAGGTGCTGAGCCGGGGGGCCGCGGTGCGGTCCTTCCTCTCGGCGCTCACCAGGCTGCGCCCGGACCTCAGAGCCGAGGACCGGTCGCCCGCCACCGTCAAGTCCTGATCCACCGGGGCCGGGGGCCTCGACGATCCGATCCACAAGGGGAGAGAACACTATGAACAAGAAAGCACTGATCACCGGCATCACCGGGCAGGACGGCTCCTACCTGGCGGAGCTGCTGCTGTCCAAGGGCTACGAGGTGCACGGGCTGATCCGCCGCGCCTCCACGTTCAACACGTCCCGCATCGACCACCTCTACCAGGACCCCCACAACCCGGACGCCCGGCTGTTCCTGCACTACGGGGACCTCTCGGATGCGGCCCGGCTCGTGACCCTGCTGGGGGAGATCGATCCTGACGAGGTCTACAACCTGGGCGCCCAGTCGCACGTGCGTGTGTCCTTCGACGAGCCCGAGCACACCGGTGACACCACCGGGCTGGGCACCGTGCGTCTGCTCGAGGCCGTGCGCCGCGCCGGCGTGAAGTGCCGCTTCTACCAGGCGTCCACGTCCGAGCTGTTCGGGGCCACGCCCCCGCCGCAGGACGAGAACACCCCGTTCTACCCGCGCTCCCCCTACGGCGCGGCCAAGATCTACTCGTACTGGATCACCAAGAACTACCGCGAGGCCTACGACATGTTCGCCGTGAACGGGATCCTCTTCAACCACGAGTCCCCACGCCGCGGCGAGACGTTCGTGACCCGCAAGATCACCCGGGCTGTGGCCGCAATCGCCGCGGGCAAGCAGGACCTGCTCTACATGGGCAACCTGGACGCCGTGCGCGACTGGGGCTACGCCGCGGAGTACGTGGAGGGCATGTGGCGGATGCTCCAGGCGGACGAGCCCGAGGACTTCGTGCTCGCCACCGGCGTGCCCTGCACCGTGCGGGACTTCCTGGTCACGTCCTTCGAGCACGCGGGGCTGGACTGGGAGAAGCACGTGCGTTTCGACGACCGGTACCTGCGCCCCACCGAGGTGGACGCGCTGATCGGAGACCCCTCCAAGGCCGAGCAGAAGCTCGGGTGGAAGGCCACCGTGCACGCCCCGGAGCTCGCGCGGATCATGGTGGACGCGGACCGGGCCGCGCTCGAGTGCGCGGGCACCCCCTGGATCGATACGGTGGCCCAGAACATCTGGACCCCGGAACACGCAGCATGAGGACAACAGTGGACACAGCAGATCAGATCGGGACCGTCGACGCCGGGGCGGACTGGCCCCAGACCGTGAGCGACCCTGCGGACGCCCGCACGAGCGACGACGTCGTCTACGCACCGCACGAGCTGGACCGCACGGCACCGTTCTACGTGGCGGGCCACCGCGGACTCGTGGGCTCGGCCATCTGGCGCCACCTGGAGAAGCAGGGCTTCGAGAACCTGATCGGGGCCAGCTCCCAGGAGCTGGACCTGCGGGACCGCGAGGCCGTGGAGGCGTTCATCGCCGAGCACAAGCCGCGCTACATGATGCTGGCCGCCGCGAAGGTGGGCGGGATCGGGGCCAACAACACGCGCCCGGTGGACTTCCTCTCGGACAACCTGCGGATCCAGCTCAATCTCCTGGATGCCGCGCGCACCGCGGAGGTGGAGCGCGTGCTGTTCCTGGGCTCGTCCTGCATCTACCCCAAGCTCGCGGAGCAGCCGCTGCGCGAGGGGGCCCTGCTGACCGGATACCTGGAGCCCACCAACGACGCCTACGCGATCGCCAAGATCTCCGGGATCATGCACGTGCAGGCGGTGCGCCGCCAGTACGGGCTGCCGTGGATCTCCGCGATGCCCACGAACCTCTACGGGCCGGGGGACAATTTCTCCCCCACCGGCTCGCACGTGCTGCCGGCCATGATCCGCCGCTACGACCAGGCCGTGCGCAACGGGGACACCGAGATCACCAACTGGGGCTCGGGCACACCGCGGCGCGAGTTCCTGCATGTGGACGACCTCGCGGCGGCGTGCCTGTTCCTCATGGAGCACTACGACGGCCCGCAGCAGGTCAATGTGGGCACGGGTGAGGACATCTCCATCAAGGAGCTCGCCGAGCTCGTGGCCGAGGCCACCGGCTACCGCGGCGCCACTCATTGGGACTCCTCCAAGCCGGACGGCACGCCCCGCAAGCTCATGGACGTCTCCCTGCTCAGCTCGCTGGGCTGGACCGCGTCCATCGACCTGCCCACCGGCCTCGACGACGCCGTGGCCTGGTACCGCTTGCACCGCGACTCCGCGCGCGGCGCGTAGCACCGACACACCACGACGACGGCGCGTGGCCCTGAAAAGGGGTCACGCGCCGTCGTCGTGTGCCCGGGTCTCCGGTCGCCGCAGCCGGCAGGTGCGGTCCGAGGCCGCGACCATCTCCTCGTCGTGTGTCGCGACGACGACCGAGGCACCGTGCTCCATCAGCTCACGGAGCATCCCGACGACCGCACGACGGTTCTCGTCGCCCAGGCACACGGTCGGCTCGTCCGCGAAGACATACACCGCCTGCTTGTGCAGGGCATGGGCATGGGCGATCCTGACTCGCTGCTCATCCCCGCCGCTGAACCGGGCGGCCTGCTCCTCGTGGCGCCCCTCGAGACCGACCCTGTCCAGGACCTCGCGGGCCACGCGTCTGCGAGGGGCGCGTGAAGACCCCCGACGGCCGCAGCAGAACGTTCTCCAGAGCCGTCCACGGAGTCGAACCGGTCAATGGGCATCACCGTCACGAGCCGTAGGCGAGGACCGCCTCGTAGAGCGTGCGGCGGCCGAGGACCTGACTTCACATCTGCCCTGCGCAGTGCCGCAGGAAGAGCTGGCGGTGCACGGTCGCCACGTGCACGCGGACCGAGACCGCGGCCGAGATGACGGAGGCGCCGGAGCCCGGGGACCAGACCGTGACCAGCAGGAGGTGCGCGGGGTCCACTGTCGGCTCTCGGACGCTCACACCGTGCTCGGAGGTGAACCGCGCCAGGGCGTCACGCCCGTCCGGTGCAGTACGGAAGGCGAAGGTCCAGATCGCGCTCAGGTCGGCATCACCAAGCTGCGAGGACGGCCGCGCGGTGCCGTGCCTTCTGGTGTCGTACCAGCAGATCTCGTCGGAGGTCTGCGAGCCGCCGCCGAAACGGTAGAGGTCCGTGCCGTGGAAGAAGTCCATGCTTTAGGAGGCGTCGTTGCCCAGCGGAACGACCTCGTACCGTTGGCGGACGTACGCGTCCGTGAGGCACATGAGGAGCAGGAGCACGAGGACACTGGCCACGAGGACGGAGACCCTGATCATGGCTGCTCTCCCTCCGCCGCACGGACGCCCGGGAGTGTGCGCTACATCCTATGACCGCGAGGTCAGCGCTCCGTGGTCCCCGGGGCCCCGCGGGGAACAGCGACGCACCCCCGGTGCCGCGGCGCCGTCGGCCGCCACGCGTCCACACCGATCACCACGCCCAGCACCGCGAGCGCCAGCAGGAACGCGCCGGTGACGTCCGTGAGCCAGTGGTACCCGAGGTAGAGGCGGCTGAACGCGACGACGGCGATCACCGTGACCGCGCCGAGCAGTGCCTACCACCGGCCCCGCCGCGGCTCGGGCCGGGTCGTCGCCGCGACCTGCCGGACGCCGTGGTCACCGGGAGACGTCGGTACGGCGCCCGCGGGAGACCGCAGGGCGGCGTCGTCCGCGGCAAACCGGGGCGTGACGGCGCGGGGGCGGAAGTACAGCAGGTAGACCAGCACCAGCACGAACGTGGTGGTGGCCAGGGTGTGCCCCGAGGGGAACGAGAACGAGTGGTCCGCACCCAGGAGCATGTCCGCGATCGGGGGCCTGTGGCGCTCGACGATCCACTTGACACCCACGATGCCCGTGACCGCCAGGAGCATGGACCCAGCCAGGAGCACGGGCCGCCACCAGTGCGTGCTGCGCCACAGCCACACGAGCACGGTGGCCAGGCTGATGAGGATCATCCCGGTGGGCGCGGTGACGGTGGTGATCACGACCAGGACGGACGTGACCAGCGGGTCCCGGTGCTCCTGAGCCACCGCATCAGAGGGGTGTCCAGGCGGGAGAGGTCCTCGTGCTCCAGCCACCAGTCCCACACGCGGGTGAAGAGCAGCACGCTCCCGACCACGAGCAGGCCCGCGAGGACCAGCCGACGACAGCGGGCGGCCGGGTCCACGATGGCGGGTTCGGCCAGGCGGCGGCGCAGAAGTCCTTGGGATGCATCGGGGTGCGGGGCGGATGGCATGCGAAAATCCTAGGAGCACCAGCCGCACGTCAGCTGGTGGTTTCCTCGAAGGACGGGCCGTCTCGACGGTGTGGGGAGCCGCAGGCCCAACGCCTCAGAGCACCACGATCCAGCAGGTTGCCAGACCCACCGTGGTCAGCGCCACTCCGAGCCAGAACGAGCGCCACGGCGCCGCCTTGCCGACGAAGCTGTAGGCAACGATCACCACGGCGAACTCGCGCAGCACCAGGATGGTGGCCGCGAGATGGAGGTCGAAGGACGCCACCCAGGCGATGAGCGCGCCGAAGACGATGCCGATCACCGGACCCACGAACGTCTTCCACGCCGCGCCCGTGCGCACGAGCAGCACGGAGGCCGCCCAGGAGAGCACACCGGGGAACGAGACCATGGCGATGAACGGCACCATGGACATCGCGGAGTTCCACTTCTCGCCCAGAATGGGCCCCAGCACGACCGCGGCCACCTGTGCCACGACCACTCCAACCACCGCGAGCATGAGTGCCCCGGAGAGGAAGCGGTTGCTGGTGTCGCTGATCTCCTCGGGGGTCTCCTTGTCCGCCACGGCCACGCGCACCATGTTCGCCGTCGACGCCGCCAGGGCGTCTCCCGGGGCTCGGCCCACCGCGCTGCCCGCGGTGTAGGTGCCGAGCACAGCGGTGCCTGCGAAGAACGTCATGAACAGCCGCTCGGCCTGTCCCTGGAACCACGCCATCAGTGCGTACCCGGACATCGCTCCCATGTCCGAGAGGATCGACTTCTTCCCCGGTGCGGAGTGCGGGATGGGAATGGTGTTCTTCCGCGCCCGCCTCCAGCACAGCAGCGCGAACACGCCCTCCGTGACGGCCAGCTGCAGTGCGGGCCCGAGCAGGGACTGGGTGAGCAGCAGCGTTGCGCCACCCACCACGAGGCCCACGATCGCGGCACGGAACTGGAGCCGCGCGAGCAGACCCCACTGGCTGGTGGCCTGGAGCGTACCCACGTAGAGCAGCCCCAGTGCGCCGAAGCCGGGCGCGAACGCCACGGGCAGCACCTGGAAGAACTCGCCCCAGTTCTCCAGGGTCCCGTTCCACAGCAGGAACAGCATGAGCGCGACCAGCAGCTCGAACGCGACCACCGGCATGAACATCCGGTAGCGGTTCATGATCTTCATGCCGCCAGGCTCGGTGAGCACGCGCATCACGGCGAAGCGTGCACCGGAGTCGATCGTGACCTGGATGGCGGTGTAGAGCAGCGTGACCACGTTGTAGATGCCCACGTAGTGCGGGTTGGTCAGCGCCGCGAGTGTGAGGATGACCAGCGCTGAGGACAGCCTAGGGATGATCCGCTCGATGAGCGCCTTGACCTGATTCAGCACGAGGACTCCGCCGCCTCCACGTGATGCATCACCTGGTGCCTCGCGTAGGGGCGGGTGACGGGCCGCACCTGCGTCAGGACCTCCGCCGCGCGCTCCGAAGGCACGCTGGGATGGGACGGGGTCCCGCCGTCATCGAGCAGCCAGCCGCGACCCGTGGCACGGGCCCACTCCTGATAGACGCGGCGCACCTCCGGGTCCGCCTCGACACGCCGGTGGTAGTCCTCCGCACCCGAGATCTGTCCGGCGCTGAGCCGGTAGGCGATCACGGGAGCCGCGATCTTCGAGAGGCGTGCCCCGTTGAGCAGGGCGTCGTGCCACAGCACATAGTCCTCCGCCGGGGAGTCCACGGCGTAGGCGTTGGCCTCCAGCAGGGTCTCACGCCGTGCGAGCATGCTCGGGTGGAACAGCGGATTGGTGAACGGCAGCAGGACCCCGATCTCCTCGGAGGTCAGCGACCCGAAGTACGAGGGCCGCGGGACGGCGCCGCCACCGAACCGGATCCCGCTGCCGCACACGATGTCCGCGTGGCGCATCGCGGCGAGCTCCAGTCGGAACCGCCACGGGGCGCAGAGGTCGTCCGCGTCCATCTTGGCCACAAACGCGCTGTCGGTGCTCAGCAGCAGCTCCCGCGTGCACGCGACCGAACCCCGGTTGCGTTCGTGGGCCCGCACCACCAGGCGCGGGTCCGTGACGGCGCGCGCAGCCCGCTCCGTGGCGTCGTCGGGCCCGTCGAGGCCCACCACGAGCTGGGCGTCGCGCGGCATGGCGCGCAGCGTGGACCTGATGCTGCGCCCGATCGTGCCGGACGCCCGGTAGGCGGGCATGATGACCGTGATCAATGGCATGTCTTTTCCCCCAAGAAAGTGTGTCAGAGCGCGTCCGGCGCCCCTCCCCCGAATTGTCCTCGGCGGCTCAGAGCCGCGCGGGTGCCCTCGCGCCGCCCAGCGCCGTCGCACCGCTCGTGCCGTTCGGACCGCACTGGCCGCCCGGGGACCCGGGTGCCGACGACGCCGCGGGCCCCGGTTCCAGCGGCTGCCCCAGGTCGCATGGCCGTGCGAAGAGCCGTTCGGCAACCCACAGTGCCCACAGGGGCAGGATCGACAACGTCACGAAGACCTCGAACGACTCGAGCTGCCCCACGATGCCCTGGAACACGAGAGTGGAGCCGACCGTGGCCAGCAGCACCCGGTTGGTCTCGCTGCGGCTGCGGCTGTAGGCGTCCGAGACGACCGCGGAGAAGATCCCCAACAGGAAGTACCCCGCGACCACCCCCACAAGACCGAAGTTCAGCAGCATCTCCGCGCTGAAGCCGGGAACCACGTAGATCTGGTCCTCCCCTCCGAGCAGGTCGTAACCCGAGACCTGGACCATGGAGCGGAAAGGGTTGTCCACGGAGACGCCGCCCAGGTGCAGCAGGGCGAGGGGCACGTTGATCAGCGCGCTCCAGATGGTCTCCCCGTGCAGCGCGGTGTGGTTCGACGCCCATGCGGACATCGAGAACCGCCCCCACTGCCAGTCGATGAAGGACCAGGGGTCCGTGGTGGCACCGACCCGCTGGGAGGTGGTCGCCACGACGAACACGACCATCGCCACGGCGCCCGCCACGATCAGGGGCCACCGCAGGATGCTGATCCGCGGCAGCATGATCGCCAGCAGCGGGAACGCGACGTAGGCGATCTCGGCGCGGCCACCGTTCCACGTGGCGCTGACGGCCAGCGCGGCCAGCCCTCCCACGAGCAGCAGCGTGTTCCACACGGCCTGCCCGGTGGCACGCCGGCGAGCTGCGAACGCCAGCACCAGGAGAGTCACGGCCCACGGGAGCCATCCGGCCAGGAACGCGTAGCGGGCGTTGCCACCGTCCACCGAGATAATCCGGCCGCCGGTCTGGTCCGTGGTGGCACCCATGACCCGGATCAGTCCCACTCCTCCCGCAGCGGCCAGCACGAGGGCGAGACCACCCACGCTCACCCGGTGGGCGGCGGCGAACGAGTACAGGTTCTCCGGTGCCAGCGGGCGGCGCGGGACCTCCCGGGAGTCGTCACGGGCCGGGAACAGCCGGGGGCGCGGCACGACCAGACCGGCCCACAGTGCGCAGCTGGCGAGGAACGTGGCCCACGCGGCGGTGGTCAGCCCGGAGGTGGAGCCCACAGGATCGCCCGAGAGCACCTCGTAGAAGCCGCGGTCCTTGGACCAGCCCAGCACGTGGGCGAAGCCGGAGACCACATTGGCCAGCAGGAAGTTGAGCACCATGAACAGGCGCAGGTTGAGTCCGTCCACCCGGCCACGGGTGCGGATGTGGATCAGGGCCAGGAGACCCACCACGGCGGAGGCGGTGAGCAGCAGGATGGCGCCGGCAACGGGATTCACCGCGGTCACCGCGCTCAGACCAGTCCGGCGTGTCCGCGGCCCGAGCGCACCTTGTTGGCCACGAGGGACACGGGCACCTCGCGGAACCCCGCCACCGCGCTGTGCAGCTGGTCCGTGGAGACCCGCCCGGGAACCGTGACGAGCAGGACCTCGTCCGCGAGCTCGCCGAGCACGGCGGCGTCCGCAGACTCGCTGAGCGGCGAGCAGTCCAGGATAACGACGTCGAACTCGCCGTGCAGCTCTCGCAGCAGCGCCACCATGGGCTCGGAGCACACGAGGTCGCTGGGCCGCGACGCGGGCGAGCCCGCCGGCAGGAACGTGAGCCCCGGCTCGAGGCGCACTGCGCTCTGCTCGGCCGCCGCGCGCCGCTCCAGGAGGTCGGAGACCCCCGGGTGCGCCTGCTGCGCGAGCAGCTCCGTCATCCCGCGGTCGGAGAGATGTGCGTCCACGAGGACCACCCGGCTGCCGAGGCCCGCGAAGCTGCGGGCGAGCTCCAGGGCCACCGTGCTCGCGCCGTCACCGGAACGGGTTCCCGTGACCACGAACGTCGCGCCGCCCTCCACCTGGGGCAGCACCTCCGCGTGGCGCTGCTGCAGCCGCGAGCGCAGCGCGGTCACGTGCGGGGTCGGGGCCGCGGAGCCGGGCTGCTCGATGGCCGCGGGGTCGAAGCTCAGCGCGTCGCTGAGGTGTTTCAGGCGCGGGACGCTCGCGGTGAGAGCCGCCCCCGGGACGCTGCGCAGCTCGGTGAGGGTGCGGGGGCGCCGGACCAGACTCTCCAGCACGAACGCCAGGACCGCTCCGAGCAGTGCACCGAGCACCAGGCCCGCGGCGGGGTACACCGCGGCGGGAATCCCGCTCGGCTTCTCCGGCAGCTGGGCCCGGCTCAGGAGCTCGGCCTTCACGGCGCCCTCACGGTTGGCCACCTCGGGGGACAGGGACTGCACGCCCTTGGTCAGCTGGTCGGCGACGCCGTTGGCCACCTGCTGGGCCTCCTCCGGCGTCTCCGCCGTGGCGGTCACCTGGATCACGGACGTGGCCGTGGGGTTGGTGACGTCCAGCATGTCCTGCAGGTCCGAGACCGAGCGGTTCAGGCCCTTGTCACGGATGACAGGGTCCAGGACGTACGGGGTGGTCGCCACCGTGGCGTAGGACTTCAGCTCCCGCGAGAGGTACGTGGCCGCCTGGTTCAGCTCGGTCGCGGAGTCACTCGTGGGAATGGTGACGTAGAGCTGCGAGCTGGCCTCGTACTTGGCCGGCAGCGCCACGGCGAGCACCCCTCCCGCCACGAGGCCCACCACCGCCAGTGCGGCAATGGTCTTCCACCACTTCTTCAGAACCTCGGCGTAGTCGCGCAGCGTCATGTGTCCTCCATACCCCATGGTGACGGTGTCGCGGTGGACCCGAGCCTGCGCGCTGCCCAGCGCACACGGCGATCGGGACCGGCCCATCCGTCTCTCCCCAAATGAATCTGAGGGAAGTCTATCGCGCGGATTCATCTCCATGAACACTCAGACAGTTTCCGCGGAATTCCTTTGTACCCACATCGGAGGATGAATTTTACCTCCGGCAGGGTGGGCTCGTGCGTTTCGCCCGGAAAATGAGGGGTGTCGAAAGTGCACTGCGCGGAATCCCATGAGTGCGACAACTACTTCGACACCGAGAGGAGGGGCCTCCCACCTGCGCCGTCGCCCAGGAGGCCGTGCCGGACCCCCGCCCCTGGGACGGACTGCGCGGCCCCCGGTGCGACGAGGAACATGTGCGGACAAGGTCTTTGCCAAAGTGAACTTCGCGGGAAATTGGGGCTACGATGAAGAGAGAAGGGGGCAGGAGCGGACCACGAGGACCGCACCGCCCCCGGCATCACACGTCGCGGCGCGGCCGGTGCACGGTGTCCGGGGCACCTCCGGCCCGTGACCACGGAGGCCGCCACCGCACAGCGGAGCTCGCGGGACGAACGCTTTGTCCCCCGAGCTGGGGAATGTGATGAATATTTGTCCCCCATTCGGGGAACGACAGGGAATGGGGATTTCCGTCGGGCTGACGGGAACGCGAAAGAACTATCGGGGGAATCACATGAGCGCACGAACGAAGAACGCCGTCGTGGCATTCCTGGCCGTCGTCCTGGGCACCGCGGTGCTGGGGGCAGTGGTTGCGGGCGCCGCGGCCGCGCTGCGGCCGGAGACCTACACGTCCACCGCCACCGTCATGGTGGCCCCGGACAAGGCCCTGCCGAACGCGCAGACGGACTCCGTCTCGCAGTACGTGCTGAGCAACATGCCCACCTACAACAACCTGGCGACGACCACCACCGTCCTGCAGGAGGCGGCGGACCACGGCCGCTCCACGGACGAGATCTCGCAGCACCTCGCGGTCGAGGTCCCCACCGGCTCCACGCTGATCAAGCTCGCCTACACGGACACCGACCGCGAGCGCAGCGCGGCTGTCGCGGACGACCTCGCCGCCGGGCTGCAGAAGGCCATCCGCGAGTACTCTCCCCGCGCCGACGGCACCTCGCAGGTGGACGTGACCATCGTCCAGGACGGTGCCTCAGCGACGTCGAGCAGCACGCCGCAGGTCAGCCGCTGGGCGACCGTGGGCGGTGTGGTGGGCGCGATCGTCGGTCTCGCCGCAGCCCAGGCCCTGAGCACGCGGCGAGCCAAACGCGCCCGTGACGCGGGCTCCTCGGCCGCCGCGCGGACCGAACCCGCGTCCTCGTGAAGTGGCGCGACGCCCTCACGATGGACCGGGTCCCGGTCCTCACGCTGGTCGTCTTCCTGCTGATCAGCTGGGCCTCCACCGAGTACTACCTGGGTCACGCCGTCGTGGCCTCGCCCAGCCCCTTCACACCCGTGTGGGGCGCGTACGACCACGCGGACGCCATGCGGCTGGTCCTGTGGGCGCTGCTGGGACTCGCGCTGGCACTGATCGTGCCACTGCCCGGCCGGGTCGCCTCGTGGCCGTCCCTGCTGGGCACCGTGGGTCGCCAGGTGCAGTCCCTCTCCGGCCTGTGGCTGGTCGTGACGTTCGGGACCATGGCCGCGCTGGTGCTCGCCAAGGGGCCGTACCTGCTGCACGCTCCCCAGTACCTGATGTTCACGGCACCCTCCGCGTTCGTCTCCGCCGCGAGCGTGGCCCAGCCGATGGCGGTGCTCGCGGCAGGGTTCCTCTCCGTGCGGCACCCGAACCTGGGCCGGATCGCCCTGGGCCTGTGGCTCGTGCTGCTCTTCGCGTGCGCCACCCGCGTGTTCGCCGGCGTGCTGGTGCTCTACATGGTGGGGAAGTTCCTCGCGGGCGGCCGGGTGGCCTGGCCCACGTGGCTGCTGACCACCGTCGTCACCGTGGTGCTGCTGCCCATCCCGCTGCACTGCCGGGCGCTCACGGACCACGGACTGATCCCCTACGCGCGTGCCATGGTGCACCTCGTGGAGAACCCGTCCTTCTTCACGGACTCCCTGCTGACCACCACGAGCAGCTTCGGCTTCAGCGTGCCCCTGCTCGTGTTCACGAGCCGTGAGCAGTCGATCACGGCGTCGGACATGCTCATCTCGGTGAACCCGGGGCCGGGATCGCTGGTGGGCTGGGACGAGATCATGCCCACCATGCGCGTCCACGACTTCATCCCGTACTCCGCGCTCGGCGAGTGGGCGAGCTTCGGCGGCTTTGCCCTGATGCTGTTCCTGCTGGTGTGGGGCGTCGTCGTGCGAGCGTGCCTGCGCAGCGTGGGGAGCAACCCGCACCCCACCATGGCCCTCTTCCTGGCGGCCGTCCTGGGCATGTCCATGCTCACGGTGGTGATGGTCACCCAGTACAACACCCGGGCCGTGAGCCGGATCGTGTCCATGATGATCGTGCTGACGCTGTTCGAGCGCGTGGTGCGGCCGTGGACGGAGTCCTTCCTCCGCAGCCGCTCCCTGCGCCCCGTGCCGTGGGCGGGGCCCGCCGCGCCCCGTGGAGTTCGCGATGTCCACGCCGCGTGACGGAATGCCGCGGCGTGAGAGCGCGCCTCTCGGCTCGACGCCACGCCGTGGTGGTCTGACCGGGGCAGACCCGCGCGGCCCGGAGGTGACCCGACGGCGCGGCGCCACCCGCCGCACCTTCCTCGCCCTGGCGGGCACCGCACTGGTGGGCACCACCGTGGCCTGCTCTGCCTCCGGGCGGCCGGGCGCCACACGGGGCCCCTCCTCCGCCGCCGCCCAGCAGCAGGTCTGGGCCCACATGGTCCCGCAGGGCCTGCCGCTGGCCGAGAGCGGGGACATCCACTACGGCAGCGAGCGCCCCCTGGCCCTCGCGCCGGCGGGTACGGACTACGCGAGTCTCGTCTCCGGCCAGCTGGAGCAGGGCCGGGCGGCCGGCATCACGGGCATGCAGATCCTCCTGCTGGAGGGCGAGAACAAGGGCTCGGACTTCCTCGGGGACTGGATGGACGCCGCGGATCCCACGTGGCAGGACGGGGCAGAGGGCTTCGCCGTGGCACCGTGCCTGCTCGTGTCCTCGCGGGACGGCGCCGTCGAGATGATCCGGCAGTACGCCGAGGCGGCCGACGGCAGGTCCTCCGCCGCGCGGGTGGAGGACGCCCTGGTGGTGTGGATCTACAACGCGCGCTCGCTGTCCCCCGAGGACTGGGCGTCGTGCCGCGGGGCCGTGGAGGAGAGCGGCACCCGGCTGCACCTCGTGGCGGAGCTGGCCACCGCGGCGAGCCAGCACGGGGACTCCCTGGACACCTCCCTGCTCGACCCCTACGCGGACACGTTCGAGGCGGTCTGGCTGTTCGAGGACCGGGAGTCGCAGGTCCTCGGGGACTTCGCGGCGTGGGCGGCGGCGCACGGCACGGTCTTCGCGGGCGGCACTCTGCCCGGCTACGACCGCGAGACGAGCCACGGCGGCTACGTGGACGCGCGGGGCACCCAGCTGTGGCGCACCCAGCTGGAGCGTGCCCGGGACTCCGGCGCCGCCTGGCTGACCGCCGTGACCTGGAACGACGCCGTGGAGCACACGAGCGTGCAGCCCACCACGGACTGGGGCACCACCCGCGCGGACCTGCTGGCCCACCACGCTGCTGCGTTCCGCGGGCACGAGCCGCAGGAGAAGAACCTCACGGCGTACGTGACGAGTCCCCAGTACCTCGTGGCGGGCCAGGAGCTGCTCGTGGAAGGGCTCGCGATCAACCACGAGTCGCAGGATGCCCGTGTCACCGTGCGGGTCACCGACGCGGACGGCACCACCCTGGCCACCTCGCAAGAGGTCACGGTTGCCGCGGGTGAGGTGGGCGCGGCCGTGCTGGAGCGCACGGTCCGGGTCTCGGGCGGGGCCCACGTCTTCGCCGTGGTGGAGCTGCGGGACGCCTCCGGCGAGCTGCGCAGCAGCACCCGCGGCGCGCCCGTCGTCGTCTTCGCCGCCGGGGACCCCGCGATCCCGGACCCGCCGCGGCGGCGCTGGTACTCGCTCTCCTCCGCGGCCACCGTGGACTTCTCGCGGTGGGCAAAAATCGAGGGCGAGGACGACGACCCCGCGTCACCGTCCGATCTGCGCGTCCTCACCGAGCGCACGGTGCGCTCCGTCGAGTTCCTGCACAACACCTGGCCGGCGGGGCTCGCGCTCGCCGCCCGGGAGCTGTCCTACCGCGCGCCGCCGGACTCCCTCGTCGGGGGCCAGGAGGTCACCACCGTGACCCAGGGCTTCACGGTGGCCCGCCTGGTCACGGAGGCCGGCGAGATCGCGTACTCCGCGCCGGTCCACCACGGCACGGTTGCCGGATCCGGCGACGGCGACGACGACGACGACGACGCAGGGTGACGCGGCGGCGTCGTCGTCCCACCAGGGACCGCGTCACCACGGACCGCGCCACCGCACGCACCGCCTCGCCCACCGCCGTGCGCACCACCGCGAGCAGCACGAGCACACAGCCATCCACGAAGGGGAGAAGCATGGGAACCACCACACGCCGCCTGGCCACATTCACCGGCCGAGGCTACGACAAGGGCAGGGGAACGCTGCAGTGCGCCGCATGGGCGCTCGTGGCGGAGCCGCTGCAGCGCTCGGTGCTGTGCCCGCCGAGCGTGCGCACCCGCATCCTGCGCGCGTTCGGGGCGCAGATCGGCGACGGCACGCTGATCCGCCACGACGTGCGCATCCACTGGCCCTGGAAGCTGAGCGTGGGTGAGAACACGTGGATCGGAGTGGGTGCCTGGCTGCTGAACCTGGAGCCGATCACGATCGGCTCGGACGTGTGCATCTCGCAGGGTGCCATGCTCTGCACCGGAAGCCACCGCGCTGACGACCCCGCCTTCGAGTTCGACAACGCCCCCATCACCGTGGCCGACGGCGCCTGGATCGCCCTGCGCGCCACGGTGCTGCGCGGCGTGAACGTAGGCGAGGGAGCCGTGGTCGGTGCCACTGCACTCGTCACGCGTGACGTCCCCGCGGGTGAGCGCGTCCTCGCCCCGGTCTCGGCGAGGGCGTGAGCGGCATGCGCATCCTGCAGATCGTCGCGCTCGTCTCCGGGACAAACGCCTACGGCGGCCCCACGACCGTCGCCTTCAACCAGTGCCGCGCGCTCGCCGAGGCAGGCCACGACGTCGTCCTCGCCGCCACCGGATCCGGCCTCGGCACGCCGCTGCCCACCGAGCGCGACGGCGTGCACACCCGTCTCTTCCGACCGTCCTACGTGCTGCCAGGGGCCGGTTTCGCGGGCCTGACCTCACCCGCGATGCTCACGTGGGTGCGCCGGGTGGCCGCGAGCGCGGACGTGGTGCACGTGCACACCGCCCGGGACCTGCTGACCCTGCCGTCCGCGTGGCTCGCGGAGCTCTCCGGGACCCGAGTGGTGCTGCAGACCCACGGGATGATCGACCCCTCGGACCACCCCCTCGCGGGCCCGCTGGACGCCGCCCTCACCCGGCGCGTGCTGCGCGACGCCCACCGCGTCTTCTACCTCACGCCGCAGGAGGAGCAGGACGTCGCAGAGGTGGCACGTGGGCCCGTGAACCTCATGGAGCTGCACAACGGCATGCCCGTGAACCCCACGCCGCGGGCTCCCGGGGACGACGACGTGTGCCGGGTGCTGTTCCTCGCCCGCCTCCAGGAGCGCAAGCGCCCGCTCGCGTTCGTGGCCGCCGCGCGTGCGCTGGCGGAGCGTTTCCCGCGGGCCGTGTTCACCCTCGTGGGCCCCGATGAGGGCCAGGGAGACGCCGTGCGCCACGCGATCGAGGACTCCGGTCTGGGCGAGCGCCTCACGTGGGCCGGCGCAGTGGACTCCGCCGGTGCCGCCCGCTGGATGAATGACTCGGACCTCTACGTGCTGCCCTCCGTCAACGAGCCGTACCCCATGTCTGTGCTCGAGGCCATGTCCACCGGCCTGCCGGTGGTCGTCACAGACACGTGCGGTCTGGCGGAAACCGTCCGCCGAACGGGGTCTGGGACTGTCGTTGACGACTCCCAGCAGCATCTGGAGGCGGCCCTCGCCGAGCTGCTGGCGGATCCGCAGCTGCGGCGACGCCGGGGAGAGGCCGCACGGGAGACGATCGCGCGGGAGTACGGCATGGACGCCGTGCTCGAGCGGCTGCTCGAGGCCTACCAGGACTGAGCGCCGCGCAGGATCACGTACCGCGGACCCCAAGATGATTCTCGGTTCCCACGGTGCGTTTCGGTGCACGGTCCACGCGGGGCCCCGCAGCGCGACGCGCGGGCCCCTACAAGCCGTAGGTACCGTCCCCCGAGCAGGGGACACGGGAGTGGCCGAACGGCCAGTCCGAGCTGTCCATCGGCCATCGGAAGTCTGGCCGATGGACAGTATCCGCGGGGTGTGTACTCTCCGTACGGTGGTTGCTGCCGGGTTCGAGAACGGACGGAGCACACAGATTCCGCACGGACCGGCCCGGCACTGCACAGTCACGATCACTACTCAGTCACGATCGCTGCTCGCTCACGCGCACTGCAAGAGCAACGAGACAAGGACGTACACCGTGGATATCGCCACTTCCGCCACCCAGTCCCTGGGCAGCGTGGCCGGCATCGAGCTGGACTTCCTCACGGCCTTCGGGATCGCGGGCTGACGGGTTCACCCTGTGAGCCTGCTCGTCATGCATGGGCGGGGGGACGCTCCACCGCCCGGCTCCAAGTACCCCACCCGCGGTGGGGGCCTTGGGCCGTTCGAAACCGCCCCGGGGACAACACCCCCTCCCCCCCCTGTCCCGGGGCGGTTCCGAACGGTGTGCCCGGATACCTGGCATGGCTGACGCGGGAGGAAACGCCGCAGACCCACCCCTTAGGATGGACGGGTGAAGGCCTTACTCCTTGAGAACATTCATTCCGACGCCGTGGACGCGCTGCGAAGCCGCGGCTTCGAGGTCGAGACCCGCAAGGGCGCCCTGGATCCCCAGGAGCTGCTCACCGCACTGGACGGCGTGGACCTGCTGGGCATCCGTTCCAAGACGCAGGTGACGCGCGAGGTCCTGGAGGCCCACCCGCAGCTGCAGGCGGTGGGGGCGTTCTGCATCGGGACCAACCAGATCGACCTCACCGCGGCCACGGACACCGCCACCGCGGTCTTCAACGCGCCGTTCTCCAACACCCGCTCCGTGGTGGAGCTCGCGCTGGGCGAGATCATCGCCCTGGCCCGCCACCTCACGGACAAGAACGCGGCCATGCACCAGGGCGTGTGGGACAAGTCCGCCAAGGGCTCCCACGAGGTCCGCGGCCGCACCCTGGGCATCGTGGGCTACGGCAACATCGGCAAGCAGCTCTCCGTGGTGGCCGAGGCCTTCGGCATGGACGTCTACTACTACGACGTCGTGGATCGGCTGGCCATGGGCAATGCCACCAAGTGCGACTCGCTCGAACAGTTGCTGGGCACGGTGGAGACCGTGACCCTGCACGTGGACGGGCGCGAGAGCAACACCAACATGTTCGGCCGCGAGCAGTTCCGCCAGATGCGCCCCCGCTCAATCTTCTTGAACCTCTCCCGCGGCCATGTGGTGGACATCGAGGCCCTGCAGGAGGCCCTGGTCTCCGGGCACCTGGCCGGTGCCGGCCTGGACGTCTACCCCTCCGAGCCCAAGGCCGCGGGCGAGCCCTTCGAATCCCCGCTGCAGGGGCTGCCCAACGTGATCCTCACCCCGCACGTGGGCGGTTCCACGGCGGAGGCGCAGGAGAACATCGGCGGTTTCGTCTCCGGCAAGCTCATCGACTACTGCCGCTACGGCACCACGAGCCTGTCCGTGAACTTCCCGGAGGTGCAGCTGGACCCGTTCATCCACGGCACCCGCCTGCTGCACATCCACAGCAACGTCCCCGGCGTGCTGGCCCGCGTGAACTCCACCCTGGGCGAGCACGGGATCAACGTGGACCGCCAGCAGCTCGTGACCAAGGGCCAGATGGGCTACATGGTCACGGACTGCGCCAACGGCGTCACGGACGAGGTCGTGGCCGCCATCAAGGCCCTGCCCGAGACCATCCGGGTGGCCACGGTCTCCTGACCCGCCCAGCATGCAGGAACCCCCGACCCTCACCGCTCTGCGGGGGAGGACCGGGGGTTCTTCTGCGTGCGGGGGCGGCGGATCAGCCCTTCTTGCCGGAGCCCGCCTTCTTGCCTGCGGACTTGCCCGACGTCGCACCCTTGCCGGACTTGCCGGCCACGGCCTTCTTCGCAGCCTTGGCTGCGGCCTTCTCCGTGCGCACGGAGCTGTTCTCCAGCACGCCGGAGTCGTTCTCGATGTGCGAGCGCATGAACCACTGGAACAGCTCGAGGCCGCGCACCTGGGCGATCAGCATGTCCTCGGTGATGGGGTCCACGTCCCCCACCTCTGCCAGGGCGGCACGGTGGTCCTGGATCACGCCGTCGTAGACGAGGTCGAGGGCCGCGAGGTGCTCCACCCCGGAGGCACGCATGACGTCGTAGTCGTCCCACGTGCGCCCGGACACGATGGTGCCGGGCAGGCCATTGGGCGAAACGCCCATGGTGGCCATGCGCTCGGCCACCTCGTCCACGTAGCCACGGACCTCGTCGATCTGGGGGTCGAGCATCTCGTGCACCGAGATGAAGTTGGGACCCACCACGTTCCAGTGGGCGTGCTTGAGGGTGAGCTGCAGGTCGTTGAGCGCGTTCAGGCGCTGCTGCAGGACATCGGCCACCGCGTGACCCTGCTCGGTGGTGAGACCGGGGACCGTGTAGGTGGCGTTCTTGCTGGACTTCTTGGCCATGACAACCTCCTCGTCGGGGCGGGGTGCGGCCGGACCGGCGCGCCCCTCGGCCCTTATTCTGATGTCTTCATAATAACACCGTGTCGCACCGCCCACCAGGGCCAGCACCCGGCGGGACCTTCTCCCGTGCTCTGGCGGTCCCCAGACCCGTGGTGCAACGTCGGACCTCCCGGCCCGATCGGATTGGTGATCCAGCTCACGAGCTCTAGGGTGGAGGAAATAACTGAGACTTGGAGTATCGGATGACGTCCTACCCCCACCTGCTGGCCCCCCTGCGCGTGGGCTCGCTGACCCTGCCGCACCGCATGATCATGGGCTCCATGCACACGGGCCTCGAGGAAACGCCGGGCGGTGAGCACGAGCTCGCGCGGTTCTACGTGGAGCGCGTGCGGGGCGGGGCCGGACTCATCGTCACCGGCGGCATCTCCCCCAACGAGGAGGGAGCGGCCCGCCATGACGGCGCCCACCTGAGTCGTGAGGACCAGCTGCCGCCGCACCGCACGGTCACGGACGCCGTGCACTCGGAGGGCGGGCTGATCGCCCTGCAGCTGATGCACAGCGGCAGGTACGCCATGCACGCGAACGCCGTGGCGCCGTCGCCCCTGCGTGCGCCGATCAACAAGGTGACCCCGCGGGAGCTGAGCACCGAGGAGGTCGAGCGCACCGTCGAGGACTTCGCCCGTGCCGCCGCGCTCGCTCAGCAGGCCGGCTACGACGGCGTGGAGATCATGGGCTCGGAGGGGTACCTGATCAACGAGTTCCTGGTGGTTCACACCAACCAGCGCACGGACCGCTACGGGGGCTCGGACGCCGCCCGTCGGCGCTTCGCGGTGGAGGTCGTGCGCCGCGTGCGGGAGGCCACGGGCCCGGACTTCCTGGTGATGTACCGGCTCTCCGCCCTGGACCTGGTGCCGGACGCGCAGGAGTTCGAGCAGGTCCTCACGCTCGGCCGCGAGGTGGAGGAGGCCGGGGTCTCGATCATCAACACGGGCATCGGCTGGCACGAGGCGCGGATCCCCACCATCGCCACGAACGTCCCGCCCGCCGCGTTCACGTGGGTGAGCCGCGCCCTGCGCGAGAACCTCTCCGTGCCCGTCGCGGCCGTCAACCGCATGAACACCCCGGAGATCGCCGAGGACGTGATCGCCCGGGGAGACGCGGACCTCGTGTGCATGGCCCGCCCGTTCCTCGCGGACCCCGCGTTCGTGGCCAAGGCCCGCGAGGAACGGCCGGCAGAGATCAACACGTGCATCGCGTGCAACCAGGCCTGTCTGGACCACACCTTCTCCGGCAAGCGGATGTCCTGCCTGGTGAACCCGCGGGCCATGCGGGAGGACGAGCTCGCGCTCGGACCCACCCGCACGGCGGAGCGGATCGCCGTGGTGGGTGCGGGCCCGGCGGGGATGGCGTTCGCCGAGGCCGCCGCAGCCCGCGGGCACCACGTCACCCTGTTCGAGGAGCAGCCGGAGATCGGCGGCCAGTTCCAGCTCGCCCGCCGGATCCCCGGCAAGGCGGACTACGGCCACACCATCCGCTACTTCCGCACCCGCCTGGCCGAGCTGGGAGTCACTGTCCGCACCGGGCACACCGCCACCTCGCAGGACCTCGCGGACGCGGACCGCGTGGTGCTGGCCACGGGCGTCACGCCGCGCATCCCCGGGATCGCCGGGGAGGACGGCCCCACGGTGCTCGGGTACAAGGACGTCCTGAAGGGCGCACCCGTGGGTGAGCGCGTGGCAGTGGTTGGCGGCGGCGGGATCGGCTTCGACGTCGCCCACTTCCTCACGCACGACCCGGACGCGGACTTCTACCGCGAGTGGGGCGTGGACCGTACGCTCGAGGCCCGCGGCGGGCTGCTGCGCCCGGAGCCGACCGCGCCGCTGCGCCACGTCACGGTGCTGCAGCGCGGCGAGGGCAAGCCGGGGGCACGCCTGGGCACCACCACGGGGTGGATCCACCGTGCGGAGCTGCGCATGGCGGGCGTGGACTTCATGACCGGCGTGCAGTACCAGCGCATCGACGGGGACGGCGTGCACGTGCTGGTCCCGGGCACCGGCACGCTGGAGGACAACGCGGCGGGCGGCGGCGCCGGATCGGCCCCGCGCCAGCAGACCCGCGCCGGGGCCGCCGCTGCCGCGGGGCACTCGCAAGCAGTGCGCCAGGAAGCCGGGCACCCGGGCGCGGCCACCGCGGTGGCGCTCGCCCCGGGGAAGGTCGAGCTGCTCGTTCCGGCGGACACCGTGGTGCTGTGCGCGGGGCAGGAGTCCCGCGCCGAGCTCGCGGAGCAGCTGACGGGTGGGCGCCCGGTCCACGTGATCGGCGGTGCCCACGTGGCCTCCGAGCTGGACGCCAAGCGCGCGATCAAGGAGGCCGTGGAGCTCGCCGCCAGCCTGCCCTGAGCGGGGAGGCGACGACGCCGCCGTGCCCGGCGTGGCGGCCCCCGATCGCGCCGCACGCGGGCCGCCGCCGCCGCGCACGGGAGACCTGTCACCGCTCGCACAGCCTCTGCGGCTACTATTCTGGGGACTGCTGACGACCGTGTGCCACACCGCCCCCCTGCGGTTGCACTGAACGCACCGCCACTGGCTGGCCGAGAAAGGAGGCGGGATGGGTTTCTGGACCGGACTGGAGAACGGGATCGAGAAAGCGGTCCGCACCGCCTTCACCGCCGGCTCCCGCAAGCGGGTCGAGGCCGTGGAGATCGCGAGTGCGCTGCGCCGCGAGCTGGACCAGGAGTCCTTCACGGTGAGCGGCGGGCGCACCATGGCCCCCAACGTGTTCACGGTCGAGTTCTCGGACGACGACTTCCCGCGCGCCCAAGAGTGGGGCGTGCAGCTCGCGGAGGAGCTGTGCGACGTCGTCATCCGCCACGCCCGCTCACAGGCCTACACGCTGCAGGGCGCGGTGCGCGTGAGCTTCACCCGCAACTCGGAGCTCGAGGCGGGGAACTTCGACGTCGTCCCCTCGTTCGAGCGCACGAGCACACCCCCGGCCCCCGCCAACGCCGGGACCTCCGCGCGCGCACCCCAGCCCCCGGCTCCCGCACCGCACGCGCCGGCCCGCACCACGCGGGATGGCCGCACCACGACCTCCGCCCCCGGGTACGCCCCTGCCGGGCCCGCCGACCACGAGGCCCCTGCGCCCGTCCTGCGGAAGGTGCCGGTGATCGAGGTGGGATCCGAACGGTTCTCCCTCAACGCGGACAGCGTGAGCGTGGGCCGCTCCTCGCAGGCGGACATCACCGTGGAGGACACCGGGGTCTCCCGCAAACACCTCGAGATCCGCCGCCAGGGGAGCAACTTCCTGGCCGTGGACCTCGGATCCACCAATGGCTCCTATGTGGACGGCCAGAAGATCCAGGGACGGGCCCAGCTCGTGGACGGCTCCGTGATCGCCATGGGACGCACCAGGCTGGTCTTCCGGCTGCTCGTGCCGAAGGAGGGGCGCTGACGTGTCCGAACTGACCGTGACCCTGCTGCGCTACGGTTTCCTCGCGCTGCTGTGGGTCTTCATCGCGGCCGTGGTGTACTCGCAGGCCCGTGACCTGACCGTCAGCGGCCGAGCGCGCACCGCCGCCCGTGCCGGCAGCGCCCGCGCCGCCGAGTCCCCGCGGCAGGAGCGCAGGGCCCCCGAGCCCGCGCCGGAGCCCCGCACCTCCGCGCCCACCACCGGCGGCACGCGCCACCGGCCCCAGCAGCTCGTCGTCGTCGAGGGCCCGCTGGCCGGCAGCAGCTACCAGCTCGGCTCCGCCCCGGTAATGCTGGGCCGCTCGCCCGAGGCCACCGTGCCCCTGGAGGACGACTACGCCTCGGGCCGCCACGCCCGGCTGTTCCCGCAGGGCTCCCGCTGGTTCCTCGAGGACCTCGGTTCCACCAACGGAACCTTCCTGCGTGACCAGAAGATCTCCCGCGCCGCCGCCGTGGACCCCGGCGTGCAGTTCCGCGTGGGGCGAACCGTGATGGAACTGAGGCCGTAGCCCATGCCCATCGCCTTCCGCTATGCGGCGCGCTCCGATGTGGGCCGCGTCCGCTCGAAGAACGACGACTCCGCCTACGCGGGGCGCTACCTCGCCGTCGTCGCCGACGGCATGGGCGGTCACGTGGGCGGTGACGTGGCCTCCGCGTCCGCGGTCATCGACCTCACGCACCTGGACCACGCCGGCCACGACGGCGACGGCGCCACGGTCCTCGCGGACGAGATCCAGAACGCCAACCAGAACCTCGCCAAACTCGTGCAGTCCAACCCCCGGCTCGGGGGAATGGGCACCACGGTCACCGCCCTGCTGATCGACGGGGACGAGATCTCGGTGGCGCACATCGGGGACTCGCGTGCGTACCGGCTCTCCGAGACCGAGGGCTTCGAGCAGGTCACCACGGACCACACGTTCGTGCAGCGACTCATCGACGAGGGGCGGCTGCGGCCGGAGGAGGCCGAGACCCACCCCCACAAGAACGTGCTCATGCGGGTGCTCGGGGACGTGGACGCCTCCCCCGAACTCGAGGTGCGCACCGTGCGCCCCGCCGTGGGCGAGCGCTGGCTGCTGTGCTCGGACGGGCTCAACGCCGTCGTGAACGCGCAGACCATCGAGAACGTGATGCGCTCCACCGGGGACCTCAACCAGATCGTGAACTCCCTGGTGGAGCTCACCCTGGACCGCGGCGCCCCGGACAACGTGACCGTGGTGGTCGTGCAGGTGGGCGAGATCCCGGACGGCCGGGAGGCCCACCCCATGACCGGCGAGGCCATGGGCGCCGTGCCGGACGAGTCCCGCACCTCGGACGAGCAGCTGCGCAGTGAGAGCGAGGCCGTCGAGGAGTGGGACGGCCCCATGGACTCCCCCGTGGCAGGGGGCGGCCGCGACTACCGCGAACCCGGACGCAGCACCGGCCCGGGCGCCAGCGGGGACGAGCGGTCCTCGGCGTCCGTGCTGCGCGGGGACCTCGCCGAGCGCCCCCACCTGCTGGTGGGCGCCGCGGCCAACGCGACCCAGACCGGTCGGATCCCCACGGTCTCCGACTCTGCGATCCAGCGCCGCGCAACCATGCTCTCCACCTCCACCCTGGACGTGACCGCGGACCCCGCCGAGGTGCGCAGCCTGCTGCGCCGCAGGGGCGAGGACCCCGGGCGAGGCTCCACGCGCCGTCGTGCCCTGGTGGTCGCAGGTGTGCTCGTGCTCGCCGTCGCCCTGCTGCTGGGCGGCTGGGCCGCCCGCGCCTGGACCTCCTCGCAGTACTACGTGGGTGAGGAGCAGGGGAAGGTAGCCGTGTTCCAGGGCGTCTCGCAGTCCCTCGGGCCCATCTCGCTGAGCGAGTTGGGCTCCACCACGGAGATCTCCGTGGACTCGCTCTCCCAGTACGCCCGGGAGCGCGTACGCGCCACGATCCCCGCCGGCAGCCGCGAGGAGGCCGAGAAGATTGTGGCGGACCTGAAGACCTCCACCGGGCCCGGGCCCCATCCCACGGGCCGAGTAACCGTCACGACCCCCACCCCGACGACCTCCGGCAGCCCCTCCCCCAGCCCCGCCGCGTCCTCCGCCACACCGGGGGGTGACGCCTCGTGAGCTCCCCCGCTACCACCACGACGGCCTCCCCCGCCGACTCCGCGCCCGTCGTGCGCCCCAGGCCCCGCCGGATCATCGAGCTGTTCCTGCTGCTGCTCGCGCTGTGCATCGGCGTGGGCGCCAACATCCTGGTGGACCCGGACCAGCTGCGGGAGGACCCCCGTCACATCGTCCTCAGCGGCGCCGTGCTCGCCGGCGGCGCACTGCTAGTGCACGTGGTGCTGTGGATCCGCGCGCGCTACGCAGACCCCTACCTGCTTCCCATTGCCGTGGCCCTCAACGGACTGGGCCTGGCGATGATCCACCGCATCGACCTCTCCACCGGTCAGAGCGCGGCGAACACCCAGGTGGTATGGACCGCGGTGGCCATGGTGACGTGCTGCGTGGTGCTCTGGTTCCTCAAGGACCACCGCCGGCTGCGCAACGTCACCTACATCATGCTGCTGCTCTCGGCGCTGCTCCTGCTGCTGCCGATGGTCCCGGGGCTCGGCGTGGAGATCAACGGGGCCCGACTGTGGATCTCCGTGGCCGGACGCACGTTCCAGCCCGGTGAGATCGCCAAGATCACCCTGGCGATCTTCTTCGCCGGATACCTCTCCACCAACCGGGACCTGATCCTGCTGGCCGGGCGGAAGATCGGCCCCGTGCGGCTGCCCCGCTTCCGGGACGTCGCGCCCATGCTCGCGGCCTGGGTGATCGCCATCGGCGTCCTCGTGCTCCAGAAGGACATGGGCACGGCCATCATGTTCTTCGGCCTGTTCCTGGCCATGATCTACCTGGCCACCGGCCGCCTGGGCTGGATCGTGCTGGGAGTGGCGCTCATGGCCGTGGGCGGGTTCGCCGCCAGCAAGGTGTTCTCCCACGTGAGCCTGCGCCTGGATGCCTGGCTCGACGCCTTCGACCCCGAGGTCTACAACCGTTCCCCCGGTGGCTCGGCACAGATCGTGCAGGGCCTGTTCGGTCTCGCCTCCGGCGGGCTCTTCGGCAAGGGGCTAGGCCAGGGCCGCCCGGACCTCGTCTCGTACTCCAACTCGGACATGATCATCACGGCGTTCGGCGAGGAGCTCGGGCTGATCGGCCTGGGCGCGATCCTCGTGCTGTTCCTGCTCTTCGCCACGCGCGGGCTGCGGGCCGCCCTGGGCACCCGGGACGCGTTCGGCAAGCTGCTCGCCGCGGGGCTCTCCGCCCTGATGGTGCTCCAGCTGCTCGTGGTGATCGGCGGTGTCACGCGGCTGCTGCCGCTGACCGGTCTCACCACGCCGTTCATGTCCGCCGGCGGCTCCTCGCTGCTGTCCAACTGGATCATCGTGGCCGTCCTGCTCGCGATCTCCCACAGCGCGCGTCGGCCCGTGGTCACGGGCCCCGCCACGGACGAAGACCTCGCCTCCGTCGAACGACGACGCCGCGCACGCGAGCAGCAGCGCGACGTCGCCGACCCCTCCGCCCGGGACACCGGCGGCGCGCCGTCCGAGGCCCGCACCGAACCCACGCGCTCGGCCGCGCTCAGCTCCTCCGCGGGAGCGCACGCGGGCGCGGACGACACCGCCGAGGCCGGCTCAGCGACCGAGGTGATGTCCCGGCTCGCGGACCGCTCCGGATCCCCGGCGCAGAGCAGGCGCGGGGACGCGAAACGCGAGGCCACCGGCAGCCCCCACGCGGGGACCGGCACGAAGAAGAAGAATGCCCCGGTGCAGGACGACGACCAGCAGGAAGGAGGGACCCCGTGAACAAGGCGATCCGCAGGATGTGGCTCATGGTGGCGGCGATCGTCGTGGTGCTGCTGCTCGCGCTGACCTACGTGCAGTTCTTCGCGGCCGGTTCCCTCAAGGCCAACCCCTGGAACAACCGGACCCTGTACGAGCAGTTCGGCCAGGACCGCGGCTCGATCCTGGTGGGCGGCAAGGAGATTGCCACCTCCCAGCCGTCCGACGACGACTTCGAGCACCAGCGCGTGTACACCGACTCCCCCATGTACTCGAACCTCACCGGCTACTTCTCCCTGGTCTACGGGGCCACGGGCCTGGAATCGGCCCTGGGCGACGAGCTCTCCGGCGCCTCCGACGACCAGTTCTACGACCGCGTGATGTCCATGTTCTCCGGCGACCAGCCCAAGGGCGCGTCCGTGGAGCTGACCATTGACCCGGACCTGCAGAAGGTCGCCTACGACGCGCTGGAGGGTCACAACGGCTCCATCGTGGCCGTGGATCCCAAGACCGGCGAGATCAAGGCCATGGTCTCCCGCAAGAGCTACGACGCGAACTCCATGTCCTCCCACAACACCGAGGAGGTGGTGGCCGCGTCCGACCAGCTCAACGCGGACCCGGACAAGCCCCTCGTGAACCGCGCGATCGGCGGAGACCTCTACGCCCCCGGCTCCACGTTCAAGCTCATCGACACCGTGGCGGCCCTGGAGTCCGGGAAGTACACCACGGACTCCACCCTGGAGAACCCGAGCGAGCTGCCGCTTCCGGACACCACCGTGACCCTGCCGAACTACCGGCAGGGCGGGTGCTCGGCGCGCACGCAGGTGAACCTGCAGTTCGCCCTGGAGCAGTCCTGCAACACACCCTTCGCCTCCATCGCGATGGACCTGGGACAGGACAAGATCCGGCAGACCGCCGAGAACTTCGGCTACGGCCAGGACCTGGACATCCCCCTGCAGGTGACCCCGTCGGTCTTCCCGGACCAGATGAACCAGTCGCAGCTGGCGCTGTCCTCGATCGGGCAGTACGACGTCCGGACCACCCCGCTGCAGGTCGCCATGACCTCCGCGGCCATCGCGAACGGTGGAGTGATGATGAAGCCCAGCCTGGTCAAGACCGTCCGCTCCTCGGACCTCTCCGTGATCGACGAGTTCAAGTCGGAGCAGCTGCGCCGCTCCACGGACACCGAGACGGCCAAGACGGTCACGGACCTGATGACCTCGGTGGTGGACAACGGCATCGCCTCCGGCGCCAAGGTCGACGGCGTCAAGGTGGCCGGCAAGACCGGCACCGCGGAGATCGGCAAGGACGGATTGAACGATTCGTGGTTCACTGGATTCGCACCCGCGGATGACCCCCAGTTGGCGGTGTCCGTGGTGGTCGAGGACGTGGACGTCACCACGGGCTCGGCCCTGACCAGCCCCAGCGCACGGCAACTCTTCGAGGCGGTGTTGAACAAGTGAGACCATCGTCGAACACCATTCTGGGCGGTCGCTACGCGCTCACGGAACGTATTGCCATCGGCGGCATGGGCGAGGTGTGGAAGGCCAAGGACCAGGTCCTGGGCCGCATCGTCGCGGTGAAGATCCTCAAGGACGAGTACAACGGGGATCCCACGTTCCTCCAGCGCTTCCGCGCGGAGGCCCGGCACACCGCGCTGCTCAACCACCCCGGTGTGGCCAACGTCTTCGACTACGGCGAGGACGAGGGCTCGGCCTTCCTGGTCATGGAGCTCGTGCCGGGTGAACCGCTGTCGAACATCATCGACCGGCAGAAGACGGTGGACCCGGACACGGTGCTCAACTACATCGGGCAGACGGCGCGCGCCCTGGCCGCCGCGCATGCCCAGGGCCTCGTGCACCGGGACGTGAAGCCCGGCAACCTGATCATCACCCCGGACAACCGGGTCAAGGTCACGGACTTCGGCATCGCCCGCCTCGCGGACCAGGTGCCGCTCACCGCCACGGGACAGGTCATGGGCACTGCCCAGTACCTCGCGCCGGAGCAGGCCACGGGCCAGACCGCCACCGGCTCCTCGGACATCTACTCCCTGGGGATCATCGGCTACGAGCTGCTCGCGGGCCGGCGTCCCTTCACCGGGGAGTCGCAGATCGCGATCGCCCTGGCGCAGGTCAACGACAACCCGCCGCCGCTGCCGGACTCGGTGCCGGAACCCGTGCGCGCGCTCATCATGTCGATGCTCGCGAAGGACCCGGAGGACCGGCCGGCCAACGCGGGCAAGCTCGCCAACGCCGTCGACGCTCTGCGCCGGGGGGACGTGAAGTCCGCCGTGGCCATGGTCCCGGGCATGGCGCCGCTGCTGTCGGAGAAGTACACGCAGGAAGACCAGCCCACGGAGGCGATCACCCCCGTCACGGGTCCCCGCACGCGGGCCATGGACGGCACGGCCGCCTCCCCCGCGGCGATCGGGACAGGCTCGGCCGCCGCGGCGGACCGCCCGGATCCCAGGTACAGTGCGCACCCCTCCACGGCTCAGTTCGACGCCGTGGACCACTCCGCGCGCGGGTCCCGCAAGGCCGAGAAGTCGGGGGGGCGCTCCGTCTGGGCCTGGCTCCTGCCGTTGCTGATCCTGCTCGTGGTGCTCGCCGTGGCGGGTGTCTGGTTCCTCACCGGCCGGGACTCCTCGGACTCCCCGGAGCCGGGAACCGTGACGTCCTCCACCGTGAGCCCCACGGACGCGAACGCCGTCACGCTGCCCGCCAACATCGTGGGCCGGGACGCCCAGAGCGTCTCGGACGAGATCGTCGCGCTCGGCGTGAACGTGGACAAGCGCCTGCAGCAGGGCACCGGCAAGGCCGAGAACACCGTGGTCTCCTCGGATCCCGAGGGCGGCTCCCGGGTGGAGATCGGCTCCACGGTGGTGCTCTACGTGGCCTGGACCCCGTCCTCGAGCGCCACGCAGAACTCCGGTGCCGACACCGGAAGCTCCCGCGAGGCCACCTCGCCCGCGCGTGAGGAGACCGCCGCGCCCGCGGCTCCCACCCAGCCCGCGAACGGCGGCGCCACCCAGGGCGGGGTTGACGACGGCGGTGCGACGAACGGCGCGGCAGACCCCACCCAGGGCGCTTCGGACGCCCAGGCGCAGGAGCCCGGCACGAGCACCGGCAACGACTCCTCCGGCCAGGGCACGTCCGGGCAGGGCTCGAACGGCGATGCCGTGGCGGCGCCCGCCACTCCGGGCAGTCCGGGCACCGGTACAGACGGGTAGCGGGCATGGCGGCGTCTTCGATTCCTGATCTGATCAACAACCGCTACCAGGTGGGCGAGATCATTGGCCGTGGCGGCATGGCCACCGTGCACCTGGGCCAGGACGTCCGGCTCGGGCGCCGCGTGGCGATCAAGATCCTGCGACCGGAGCTCGCCGCGGACGAGACGTTCCACGAGCGCTTCCAGCGCGAGGCCCACGCGGTGGCGTCCCTGAACCACCACTCGATCGTCGCCATCTATGACACCGGCGAGATCACTCCCCAGGGCCCTGACGGGGTGCTGCGGCCCTACATCGTGATGGAGTACGTCCCCGGCCAGACCCTGCGGGAGCTCATCCACGGTGACGGGGTCACCCCCGAGCATGCCGTCGAGTACATGCTCGGCATCATGGACGCGCTGTCCTTCAGCCACCGTGCCGGGATCGTGCACCGGGATATCAAGCCGGCCAACGTCAAGGTCACACCGGACGGCGGCGTCAAGGTCATGGACTTCGGGATCGCGCGCGCCGTGGAGGACACACAGGCCGCGCTCACGCAGTCGCAGGCAGTGCTCGGCACCGCGCAGTACCTCTCCCCAGAGCAGCCCCGCGGCGCTGCCGTGGATCCCCGCTCGGACCTCTACTCCGCCGCCTGCGTGATGTTCGAGATGCTCACCGGGCGCGCCCCGTTCGTGGGCGAGTCCTCCGTGGCGATCGCCGCGCAGCACGTGCGGGACGCTCCGCCGGCGCCGTCGGCGCTGAATCCCCAGCTGCCACCCGCCGTGGACCGATTCATGGAGCGTGCGCTCGCGAAGAACCCCGAGGACCGCTTCGCGGACGCCGGGGAGATGCGACGCGCCCTGCGCGACCTCGGCGCGACCCTGCCCGGGGACCTCGGCGCGACCCAGCCCATCGACACCGCACTGGCCGGGGACTCCAGCACCAAGACCCTTCCCGCGGTGGGTGCCGGTGCACCCGCCGCGGCGGTGACCGCGGCGGGGCGAAGCGAGGACGCCGAGCCCTCGGGCCCCACACCCGCCCAGCACGGGGACCTCGATCCGGACGACGCCACGGACCCCGTGCCCGTGGCCGCCCCCGCCACCGCTGCGGCACCCCGCAAGCGACGGGCCTGGCTGCTGCCCGTCCTCCTCCTGCTGCTGCTCGCCCTGCTGGGCGTCGGCACAGTCATGGGAGTGCAGTGGTGGCAGTCCCAGCAGGCCGAGCAGGTGACTCGCGTGAGCGTCCCCCAGGTGGTGGGGATGGACAGCACCACCGCTGAGAACACCCTGCGCGACGCCGGGCTGAACCCCGCGTTCACCACCAAGCACGACAGCAGCGTGCCGGACAAGCACGTCATCAGCATGGACCCCACGGCCGGGACAGAGGTGGACGAGGGCTCGACCGTGGCCGTGGTGGTCTCGGACGGGCCCGAGAGCGTGGATGTCCCCGGAGACCTCGTGGGTCAGTCGCTGGACTACGCCCGTCAGGCGCTGCAGAAGGCCGGACTGGGCGTGGGCGAGGTGACCACCGTCAACAGCGCCACCGTGGCGGAGAACGTGGTGATCTCCAGCGATCCCACTCCGGGCACCTCCGTGGCACACGGCAGCGCTGTGAAGCTGCAGGTCTCCTCCGGGAAGGTCACCGTCCCGGACGTCGTGGGCATGACCCGCGCGGAGGCGGAGCAGGCGCTGCGCGCGCTGGACGTCCGGCTGGGCTCGGACGTGAAGATCGAGGAGACGCAGGACGCCGAGACCGGCACGGTGCTCGCGCAGTCCGCGCCCGCCGGCTCGTCCGTGAGCCAGGGCTCCACGATCACGCTGACTGTGGCGCGCAGAACCACGCCCTCCCCCACCCCCACGCAGGAGGAGACCGCGGAGCCCACGCCCACTGAGGAGGAGACGACGGCGCCCACGGCCCAACCCACCCAGAGCCACGCCACACCACGGCCCACGGCGTCACGCGGGGGCCGTGGCAACGGCTGAGGGGATGAGCGAACGCCCCGGACACTCGATGGTGTCCGGGCGTTCGTCGTTGGTGGTGCGTTCACGGTTCG
Organism: Kocuria sp. UBA5001; assembly: GCF_002398425.1. Lineage (NCBI taxonomy): Bacteria > Bacillati > Actinomycetota > Actinomycetes > Micrococcales > Micrococcaceae > Kocuria > Kocuria sp. UBA5001. Next base: position 23,600 of record NZ_DGYR01000017.1, on the reverse strand, counting down.
AGGGGCTCGCAGGTCGGCGCGTCTGGGATCTCCGAACGGCGGCGGTCCGCCGCCTCCGCAAGGTTCGCGCCCGGCGTCGTCGTGGTGTGCCGCGAGGGGCGAAGGAGTCCGCTCAGGCGGTCATGAGCGGGGAGAGCCCCGCCGCCGCGGCCGCCGCACCGTGCTGGCCCACGCTTTCGAGCCAGTTGCCGAGCATGAGGTAACCACCCTCGGTGAGGACGGACTCGGGGTGGAACTGGACCCCGTGCAGCGGTGCGCTGCGGTGCTTGAGTCCCATGACCGCGCGGCCGTCGTCGGTGGTGGCGGTGACCTCCAGGCAGTCCGGGACGGTGTCCGCGTCCACGGCCAGGGAGTGGTACCGGGTGGCGGTGAACGGGGAGGGCACGCCGGGGAACACGCTGTCCTCGTTGTGGACCAGGCGGGAGGTCTTGCCGTGCATCAGCTGCTGGGCGTGACCCACGCGGGCGCCGTAGACCTCGCCGAGGGCCTGGTGGCCCAGGCACACCCCGAGCAAGGGCTTCTGGTTCACCTCGGCCCAGCGGATCAGGTCCGAGCACACGCCGGCGTCCGCCGGGGCACCGGGGCCCGGAGAGAGCAGCACGCCCTGGTGCTCACCGGCCAAGGCGGTGGCGGCGGAGACGTCGAGGTCGTCGTTGCGGACCACGGTGGTCTGGGCGCCCAGCTGCTGGAGATAGCCCACCAGGGTGTAGACAAAGCTGTCGTAGTTGTCCACCACGAGAATCTTCACGGACACTCAAGAACTCCTGCGCGTTCACCAATTGACAGAACGTGCGCAAGTCTACGCCCGAGGCGGCCGATAGACTGAACGCCGATCTCACACCGGGCCCCGCACCGCGCCGGGCGGATGAGGTGCCTCGGGCCGCAGCGACCCACCCGCGCTCCGCCCCGGCCGGCCCCTCACCGGGAGCCCACCCATCAGGAGGAATGAACAGCATTGGCCCAGTCCCAGAAGCGCTTCCGCCGCTCCCGCAAGGATGACGACGACGCCCAGCAGTTCGTCCTGACCGATCGGGACCGCGAGCTCGCGGCCCTCGCCGCCGAGATCCTCCCCCGTAACAGCGCGGCGGCCTCCTTCGAACGGCACGCGGCGCGCAATGCCGGCTCCACGTCCGTCTCCGCCAAGGACGCGGTCACGGACCACGAGCTGGTCGACGACGACGCCCCCGCTGCCCGCGCGCACGGCACTTCGGAGAAGGCGGCGGGCAAGAGCACGGGCACCGCCACGGCAGGCACCGATGCGGACGCAGCCACCGGAGCCGAGGGCGATGCCGCGTCCGCCGGGGGCGCAAAGTCCGCGGGCCGCAAGAAGCGCGCCGGGAACAACCCCCGCAAGGGCGCGAGCAGGGTCGGTGCGACGGCGCGGACGGACGCCGCGGCGTCCGCTGCCGCTGAGGGCTCGAGGAGCGAGAGGGCCACGGGCGCGGCCGCCAAGAGTACGGAGACTGCCGAGGAGACGCCGGCCGAGCTCAAGGCCCGCCGCAAGCGCGAACTGGCCGCGAAGCGCCGCGAGGAGAAGGCGGCCAAGGCCGAGGAGCGCGAGCGCCGCGCTGTCGACTACCAGCCCACGCCCACGTGGTACAAGGTCATCATGGTGGGGCTGATGATCGTGGCTCTGCTGTGGATCATCTCCTACTACCTCTTCCAGGGCCTGATCCCCATTCCCGGGATCGGCGTCTGGAACCTCGTGATCGGGCTCGGGTTCATGCTCACCGGCCTGATCATGACCACCCGCTGGCGATGACCCCGGCCCCGGTCAGCCATCCCGCCCGCCAGGCCCGTCAGGAGTGCCCGTGAACATCCCGTCCGACCCGCCGCAGGAGGGCGACTCGCGCCACGTCGCCGATCAGACAGCGAGTGACCTCAACACCGAGGCGGATCGCCACCCGACCCGTCATCACGTCAACCCCGCGCGCATGGAGGTGCGGGTGCGCCGCATTGCGCTGATCGGGCTCATCCTGGTGCCGGTCGTCTATTTCGTGGTGCAGTCCCTGCGCTGACGGCAGCCCCGAGAGCGGGCAGCGTGCGCACAGAACGCGCCCCTCAGGACTGTGTCCTGAGGGGCGCGTTCAGTGCTGTCCGGAGTCAGTGGCTCACTGCGTCCAGCTCTGGCTCAGTTGCAGCCGAGCTCAGTTGGAGCTGGACTCGGGAGCGGTGAACTCCACGTCCAGGGTGATGTTCACCTTGTCCGAGACCATGACCCCGCCGGTCTCGAGGGCGGCGTTCCAGGTCACGTTGAACTCCTTGCGGGAGATCGAGGTGGAGGCGCTGAAACCGGCGCGGGTAGCGCCGAACGGGTCCACGGCCACGCCGTTGAACTCGACGGCCAGGTCCACGTCCTTGGTCACGTCGCGCAGGGTCAGCTGGCCCTTGACGGTGCCCTCGTCGCCGTTGAGCTCCACGCCCGTGATCTTGTAGGTCATCTGCGGGTAGTTCTCGACGTCGAAGAACTCGGCGCTGCGCACGTGGTTGTCACGGCCCTCGTTCTTGGTGTCCACGGAGTTGGTCTGGATGGTGACGAGGCCGGTGTTGTTGGCGGAGTCATCGGTGACGTTCAGCTCGCCGGAAACGTCGCTGAAGACGCCGCGGACCTTGGAGATGCCCGCGTGGCGGACGGAGAAGCCCACCTCCGTGTGAGCCGGGTCCAGGGTCCAGGTGCCGGGGGTCATGCCTTCGAGGGTGCTCATGTCGTACTCCTTCGGGTTGGCGGGCGCCGTTCGACGTCCAACTGCTTGCTTCGGAAACTAATCTACGACGAGATACATGCCGCGTCAACCTATGCAATAAAAAGTAACTTGAGCGACCGGGAACGACTCAGGCACGCAGTCCCAGGACCGACTCCTCGCTCAGGCCGTGGAACTGGCGCTGGTGGTACACGAGCGGACGGCCGGAGCCCTCCATGCCCAGGACCTCCACCACGGCCGCGTTGAACACGAGGGACGGGCCCGCCTTGATCCGTGCCAAGGGAATGGCCCGCAGCACTCGGCGCACGTCCGTCAGGCGCGGTTCGCCAGTGGGCAGGGTGGTCCAGGGCATGTCGTCCCCGAAGCGGGGTGCGCCGGAGACGGCGAAGGAGCGGGCGAGGTCGACGTCGTCGGCGTCCAGGAAGTGCACCACGAACGACGTCGCGGCGGCCACCACCGCGGCCGACCCGCGGCTGGCCTGCAGAGAGAAGCCCAGGATGGGCGGGTCCGCGGAGATGGAGGACACCGACGATGCAGTGAGCCCCACCGGACCCTCGGGGCCGGTCGCCGTGATGATCGCGATGCCCGCGGGGTGCTGGCCGAACGCGGACTTGAACCCTTCCGTCAGGGCCGGATCGCTGCGCAGGGCCTCGGTGGGCGCCACGAGGTCCACGGCCTGCGCGGACACGCGCTCGGCCTCGGCGCCGGACGAGGGAACGGTCTCGGGCGCCGGCCCCGAGTCCGGGCTCTGGGGCGTGGTGGACGTGGTGTGGCTGACGCGTTCCGGCATGATGGGTTCCTCTCACACGGCTGTGCTCCGGGATCGGCGGTTTCTTTCCGCTAATTTCCGGCCACTGTAGATCCTTCCAGGCGAATCCTGTCCAACCTATTCTTTGCCAGTCCACATTCTGGGCCACACCGCGTCGAAGAACGTCATGTTGGGGGACAGAACCGCAGGCTCGCAGCGCAGTCGGCGACGGTTTTCGGTCCTCGGTCCTCCGCTGTCAGACCAGACCCCGGTACTCCCGCGCGAAGTGGATCAGCGGGCGGTCGGCCCGCCCGGCGTCGTCACCCCTGCCCATGGCCGTGACCCTGCCGACCACCACCAGGTGCGTGGCGGCGGTGTGGGTGGAAACGGTGTCGAGCTCGAACCAGCTCAGGCAGCCGTCGATCACCGGCGTACCGCTGCGCTCGGTGCGGTGGAAGGGGACGGTGTCCAGCAAGCCGTCCACCGGGTTGCCGGGGCTTGCGAGCCAGTTGGCCACGGAGCGCTGGTCCACGTTGAGCAGGGACAGGGTCCACGTGCCGGTGCTCGCCACGGCCTCGCACATGCGGCCCATGTCGTAGAGACACACGAGCATGGTGGGCGGGTCGTAGGAGACGTCCGCGAACGCTGTGACGGTGATGGCGTGGTCCTTGCCCCGGTAGCGGGCGCACACCACCCCCACCCCCACGGCGTGGTCCGCGGCAAGCGTGCGGTAGCGCTCCACCTGCGTCTCGGTGGGGCTGGGATCCAACGGCTCGCTCTTCATGGCTCCAGTCTGTCACCGCCGATGACGACGCCGCCCGGCCGGGTTTGTCCCGGGGGAAACGTTAGCGAGCGACGGCCTCAGGCACCCTCACCTGCCGCCGCAACCTCCGGTCATGCGCAGCGTGATGTTCAGCCGCCCGCCGTTCTTCAGCCCGAGCTGACGCCCGCCCGTTCCGGGGAGCACCTTGGGGACACCGTGGAACGCGTAGCGGGAGGGCCCTCCGAAGACGAACAGGTCCCCCGAGCGCAGCTCCACGTCCTGGTAGGGCGCGGCGCGGGTCTCGGTGTTGCCGAAGCGGAACACGCACGTGTCACCGAGCGAGAGGGAGACGATGGGCGCCGCCGAGAACTCGTCCTTGTCCTGGTGCATGCCCATGTGGGCGGCGTCGTCGTAGAAGTTAACGAGCGCGGAGTCCGGAGCGAAGTCCCGGACCAGGCGCGCGGCGTCCGGGAGGCCGACGTCGTGCCCCGGGTCCCCCAGGTACGCGTCCGCGACCGCCCGCGCGCCGAGGGCGACCAACCATTCCGGCAGCTCCGGGGCCCGGCAGCCACCGTCCGCGCCGTAGCCGTAGGTCGCGCGGCCGCTGCCGAGCATGACCGACTGCACGGACATCCGCCCGCCGCCGGCGAGCACCTTGTGCTCCATGGGAGCGGCGCGCACCCACTCACGGGCGACATCCACCAACCGCTGCTGCCGCGCGGGGTCCAGCCACCCCGGAACGTGGACCGCGCCGGGCACCAGGACAGCCCGCTCGCGGGGGACGGTGAAGAGTTCGTCCACCTCGTACTCGGCCATGACCGCACCATAGGCCACCCGTCCGACACCGGGAACGCCACCAGGAATACCCCCGCCGCCGAGGCCGTTATTTCCACAGTAAGTTTTCTTCTGGAAAGGTTTTGAAATGGCACTGCCCCTGTCGGTCATCGACTTCGCCACCGTGCGCGAGGACCAGTCCCTGGGCCAGAGCTTCGCGGACTCCGTGACGCTCGCCCAGCATGCGGAGCGTCTGGGCTACTCGCGCGTCTGGTACGCCGAGCACCACAACATGTCCACGATCGCGTCCTCAGCCCCCGCGGTGCTGATCGCGCACGTGGCCGCCCACACCGAGAGCATCCGGCTGGGCTCCGGCGGCGTCATGCTGCCCAACCACTCCCCGCTGACCGTGGCCGAGCAGTTCGGCACGCTCGCCGAGCTGCACCCCGGGCGCATCGACCTGGGCCTCGGACGCGCGCCGGGCACCGACCCGCGCACGCTCCGGGCGCTGCGCCGCTCCCCGGAGGCTGCCGAGAACTTCCCGCAGGACGTCAAGGAGCTGCAGGGCTACCTGAGCGGCAACTCGATCGTCCCGGGCGTGAACGCGGTTCCGGGCGCTGGCACCAACGTGCCCCTGACCATCCTCGGCTCCTCCCTCTTCGGGGCCCAGCTGGCCGCCGCCTATGGACTGCCCTATGCCTTCGCCTCCCACTTCGCACCGGACGCCCTTGTGGACGCGGTGGCCGCCTACCGCTCCCAGTTCCAGCCCTCGGAGCAGCTGTCCGAGCCGTACGTGATCGCGGCGGTGAACGTGATCGTCTCCGAGGACGCGCAGGACGCCGCTCGGCAGCTCGAGGCTTCCCAGCGTTCCCGCGTGCGCGCCATGGTGGGCCGCGGCCGCGAGTTCACCGAGGAGGAAATGGACATGGTCATGGCCTCCCCCGCCGCGTCCCAGGTGCTGCACATGATCAGCTACACCGGCGCTGGCACCCCGGACACGGTGGTCGACTACCTGCACCGTTTCGCCGAGCACGCGGATGCGGACGAGCTCATGATCTCCCCCACGGCCACCCGCCAGCCGGACGTCCTGACCTCCATGGAGCTGCTCGCCAAGAACTGGAACTGAGTCCGCCCCAGAGCGACACGCCGGTCGACGACGCCGTTCGACACTCCGGGCGCGGCGGCTCGCGGCACCGCACGGGCCTCCTCCCCCGGTCAGACGAGGGAGTCCAGGAACCGCAGCAGGGCGGCGTCGAAGTCTGCAGGGTTCTCCATGTTCGGCGTGTGCCCGCTGCGGGGAACCACCGCGAGCTCGCCGTGCGGCAGCAGCTCGGCCATCCTCCGGGCTGCGCCGCCGTCGAACGCATCCCCGTCCCCCACGACCACGAGCGCGGGCTTGTGCCACGACCGCAGCGTCTCGGTGAAGTCGTTGCGCTCGGCACGCCCGCGCATGGCCGCGGCCGCCCCCTCCGCCGGACACGCGGCGATCATCTCGCGCACCGTGTCGGCCACCACAGGCAGCCGTTCCACGTTGTCCTCGCGGATCATGGAGGCGAGCACCCTGTCCGCGTAGGCCGGCATCCCGCCCGTCAGGATCCCGTCCGCGCCCACGTGACGACGACGCCGCCCCGCCGCGTCCTCGGCGTGCGGCACCGTGTCGTTGACGACCAGCGCGGCCACCCGCTCAGGGTGGGTCGCAGCAATCTGCAGGGCCACCTGCCCCGCCATCGAAAACCCCACCAGCACCACTGAGTCCAGGCCCAGGCGGTCCAGCAGCGCGATGGTGTCCGCCGCGAACTCCTCGGTGTAGACGATGCCCGGCGTGACTTCCGAATCTCCGAAGCCGCGCAGGTCCGGGGCGATCACGCGCCATCCCTGGTCAACGAGCACCGGGATCTGCGCGTCCCACATGGAGCGGTCGTAGCCGTGGCCGTGCAGCAGCACGACCGCCAGACCCTGCCCCTCGTCCGTGTAGGCGAGCTGCGTGTCGCTGACCCGGGCGGTGTGAGTGGCGAACGTCGATCGGCTCATGCGCCCATGATGCCAGCTCCGGGCACGCGACCCGCGGGCCACTCACCAGGCCGGTCCGCCCCGGTCCCGGGCATTTCGCGTCCGTTCACAGGACGTGGACCCGAGCCCACCAGATCAACAGCATCGTGACCAGGAAGCCGGTCGCGTAGTTCAACCACAGGAACGTCTTCCATCCGGCGTTGGCCCGGGCTGAGTCCTCGTCCGTGACGCCCCGGAAGCGCCACGCGTCGACCAGGTACGGCACCGCGAGCAGCGCCGCGAGCTGACCCGGCCACTGGGTGAGCAGCATCAGGGCACCGGAGAGCGCGTAGAGGCCCGCCGCGAGCCACACCGTGGGGCGGGCTCCGAGCACGGTGGCCACGGATGCCAGCCCGCCCTCACGGTCCGGAACCACGTCCTGCACCGCCCCGAACATCTGCGAGGCCATGCCCCACAGGAAGAAGCCCACGAGCACCGCCCACAGCCCCGCCGTGAACTCCGCCCGTGCGAGCACCAGCCCGTAGACGGCGGGCGAGACGAAGTGGGTCGCGGAGGTCATCGCGTCCACGAACGGGCGCTCCTTGAAGCGCAGTCCCGCCCACGAGTACGCGACCACCGCGAACAGACTCACGGCCAGTACCAGCACGGACAGCACGTTCCCGGTCGCGATCCCGTACCCGGCCAGCACAGCGACGAATGGCACCGGCAGCAGGCACGCCGCCCGCAGCACGCCGCGCTGCGCGGAGCGGTCCACCACCGCGCCCTCCACACCGCCCTTGCGGGGGTTGCGCAGGTCCGACTCGTAGTCGAAGACGTCGTTGATGCCGTACATCGCCAGGTTGTAGGGCACCAGGAAGAACACGGTCCCGAGCGCCACCAGCCACCAGGGCAGACCGCCCGTCAGCAGCACGGCCGCGGCGAACGGATAGGCGGTGTTCACCCAGCTGAGCGGGCGCGAGGCCCAGAACAGCGTCCTCAGCACGGTCCGTTCCTTCCGTCGTTGGAATTGCCGCTGCGCCTGCCCCCGAGCAGCAGCCACAGCGCCGGCAGCAGCAGCACGCCGGCCACCGGATAGGCGAAGTCCTCCAGGGGGGCGAGCCCGATCTGCACCCCGGAGATGTTGCGGTCCGTGTACGTCATGATCCCGGAGGCGATCATGACGTTGTCGAAAACGGCGGTGAGCACCACGAGCAGCGCCGCGGAGGCCGCGAGCGCCCCCCAGAACCGGGCGGGTGGACGCCGCACGAGCGCCGTTGCCAGCAGAACGACCGCCGCCATCCCCAGGAAGACCGCATTCACACCCCAGTACGTCATGCCCGCCTCCCCGCGTGGGCCGCGCCGGTGCGGGCCCGCAGCCACCGCCACAGCACGGGCGCGCCGAGCACGTAGACCATGGTCTGGTAGCAGAGGAACGCGAGGAAGAAGACCTCTTCCAGGGGCAGCTCGGGAGCCACGAAGATCCCCAGGGTCAGGGAGTTCTCCCCGTGCCAGAACAGTCCGTTGGCGATCCCCACCAGGTCCCAGGCGAGGAAGAACACCACCCCGGTGACCAGCACGAGCCAGGCCCGCATCGGGTGCCCGGACCAGAAGTACAGGTTCCAGCGCCGGTCGATGAGCGCGAAGCAGCCCAGGAGGACGAGCAGCAGGAACAGGTACATCAGCGCGCCCCGCTCTCCCGCACGGCGTCCCGCACCACCTCGGAGGAGATCAGGCACATGGGTACGCCGATCCCCGGGCGCACCGAGGAACCGGCGTAGAACAGCCCCCGGATCCCGCGGTCGGTGACGCCGGGACGGAACATCGCGGACTGCGTCAGAACGTGCCCCGGGCCCAGCAGGGAGCCGCGCCATGCATTGACGGCCACCGCGAAGTCCTCGGGCCCGTAGGTCCTGCGCACCACGATCCGCGAGGCCAGGTCCGGGATGTCCGCCCAACGCGCGAGCTGCGCGATGGCGGCGTCGGCGACCCGCTCCACCTGCGCGGAACCGGGCTCGTCGACGCCCGGTGCGGTGGTTCCACCGTGGCCCCACTCGAGCGCCGCGGGCGAGGGCACCAGGATGAAGAGGTTCTCGTCCCCCTCGGGCGCGGTGCCCGGATCCGTCGCCGACGTCATGGACACGTAGATCGAGGTCTCCTCCGCGAGGTCCGCACCGGACTCGATGCGCCCGAAGTTCTCGTCCCAGTCCGCGGTGAACAGCAGGTTGTGGTGGGCCAGCTGCGGCAGCTTCCCGCGCACGCCGAGGCACACGAGCACCCCGGAGGGCCCGGGATCGCGGCGTTTCCAGCGGGACTCCGGCGCGCGGAACGGACCCGGCAGCAGGCGGGTCTGGAGGTGGTGCAGGTCCGCGGCGCCGACGACGACGTCCGCGGGCACGGTGACCTCCGCACCGGCGACGACGCCGTCCGGGTCCGTGCCCGGCGCCGTGCGGTAGGTGACGCCCGTGACCGTGCCTGCGGTGCGACGTCGTGCCCGGGCGGCAGCCAACCGGGAACGCGGCGACCGCGGTTCGGGAGCCACCTCGATGCCGGTCACGGTGACCCCCGTGACGATCTCCACGCCGGCCGCGCGCACGAGCCGCTCCATGGCGTCCACCATGACGGCGAATCCACCCATCGGATACTGCACGCCGTCGGTGAGGTCCAGGTGGCTCATGAGGTGGTACATGGCCGGGGCGGAGCCGGGGGACGCCCCCAGGAAGACGGCGGGATAGCCCAGGATCTGGCGCTGCCGCGGCTCGGGAAAACGCCGCGCGACGTAGTTCTTCATGGACGTGCCCAGCAGCGTTGCCAACCGCGGGAGGTTGCGGAGCACCTCCGGGCGCACGAGGTCCAGCGGGTGCGCGAAGTCCGTGTAGAGGAAGTGCTTCTTGGCGAGCTCGTAGACCTGCGCGCCCGAGTCCAGGTAGGCGCGCAGCGCGCTGGAGGACCCCGGGTCGAGGCTGTCGAACAGCTCCTGCGCGTGGCCGGTGACCACGTCCGTGGGCGGTTCCGTCAGGTGGTCCTCGAAGAAGACGCGGTAGCCCGGGTCCAGCCGGCGCAGGTCCAGCTGCTCGGCGGCGCTCGTGCCCATCAGGGTGAACCAGCGGTCGATCACCTCGGGCATGAGGTACCAGCTGGGTCCGGTGTCGAACGTGAAGCCCTCCGCGGACCACCGCCCGGAGCGGCCACCGACCGTGTCCTGCTGCTCGAGCAGGGTGACGCTGCGCCCGTCCCGGGCGAGCAGGCCCGCCGTGGCCAGGCCCGCGAAGCCGCCGCCGATCACCACCGTGCGCGTCATCGGGTGGCCCCCGTCCCGGAGGTTTCGGGCATGGTCGCCGGCACCGGTGGCCCCGACTCAGGGGCTCGGCCCCGCCCGTGCGAGCCCGTGCGCGCGGTGACGGACAGCGCTCTCGCGGCAATCCGCAGCTTCACCCCGGCGGGCACGCTGATGCGCCGTCGTGTGAGCTCCGCCGCGGGCACCTCCTCGATCCGCCGTGCGAGCTCACGGAACAGTCCGTGCGCGATCAGCACCGCCCGCCCGGCACGGTGGTCCAGCGCGAGGATCCCGGGCACGGCGGCATCCAGGTCCGCGCCGAGGTCCGCGAGCAGCAGCTGCTTGCGGGTCTCGTCCAGGTGGGAGGGGTCCGCGCCGGGGAAGTAGGTGCGTCCGAGCTGGTCGTGGTCCGCGCCGAGGTCCCGCAGGAAGTTGACCTTCTGGAACGCGGCGCCCAGCCGGCGGGCCGTGGCGCGCAGCATCTCCCGCTGCTCCGAGGTCTGGGCGCGGGTGCCGGGCATGTCCATGAAGACCTCCAGGCACATCAGCCCCACCACCTCCGCCGAGCCGTAGATGTAGGACTCCAGCGAGGCGCCGTCGTGCTCGGCCACATCCAGGTCCGCCCGCATGGACGCGAAGAACGGCCCGGTCAGCTCGGTGCCAAAGCCGTGGCGGCGGGCGACGTCCGCGAAGCCGTGGACCACCAGGTCCGTCGAGAAGCCCGTGGCGAGCGCGGAGGCCACCTCGGCCTCGTACGCGTCGAGCGCCGCGCGCACCCGGTCCGGGCCGAGACCCGCCGCTCCGGCCGTTCCGTCCACCACCTCGTCCGCCACGCGCACGAGCGCGTAGATCCCGGCGACGTCCCGGCGCACCACAGGCGGCAGGGTGCGGCACGCGAGCGAGAAGGAGGTGGAGTAGCGCCCGATCACCGCACCTGAGGCCGCCAGCGCGGTGGCGGTGTAGAGGCTCAGCGGCGCGTCGGCCGGTGCGTCCTGGGGCATGGTGGGGGTCCTCACTACGAGTCTCTGTTCAGGACGTGGTGGCACAGCGCGTCGAGCTCCGCGCGCTGGGCAGCGGGAAGCGGGAGCTCGTCCAGGGTCGCTCGGGCCCGGTCCACGAGATCCGTGGCCAGCGCCACGGCTGCCTCCTGCGCTCCCGACGTCGTCAGGACAGCCCGCGCAGAGCCCACCGAGGCGCGCCCTGCCGCGAGCTCTGCGAGGACGTCCCGCACCGCGGGGTTCCGCATTCCGTGGGCGGTCAGCACGGTGGCCTTGCCCGAGGTGAGGTCGGCGTCCACCGACTTGCCAGTGAGCTCGGGGTCGCCGAAGGTTCCCAGGACGTCGTCGACGACCTGGTACCCCACACCGAGCAGGGCACCCGCGTGAGCCAGCCGGCGGGCCTGGTCCGGGGGAGCCCCTCCGAGCAGGGCCCCTGCCCGCAGCGGTGCCTCGAACGAGTACGTGGCGGTCTTCAGCCGCTCCATGTCCAGGATGTCCTGGACGCCCGGATGCTGCGCGCCGTAGCGGTGCAGCGAGAGGAGGAGATCGTCCAGCTCCCCCGCCGCGGACGCGGTCACTGCCTCGAAGACCACGTCCGCCACGGCGCGGGCCCGCCCCGGGTCGTCGGTGCACGTGGTCGCCAGCCGCAGCGCACCCGCCAGGAGCAGGTCTCCCGCAAGGATCGCGGCGGACTCCCCCGCGTGCTCGGCCTCGCGCTCAGGGGCCCCCGCCTGCACCGCGTCGCGACGGAAGAGCTCGCCCACCGTGGGCCTCCCGCGCCGGCGCCAGTCCCGGTCCACGACGTCGTCGTGCACGATCAGCGCGGCGTGCAGCATCTCGAACGATGCGGCGAGCCGCACGCACTCGGCCCCGTGGCCGACGTCATCGCTCTGCTCACCGGCGAACGCGCGCCACGCGATGTGCGTCAGGCGGGGCCGGATCAGTTTGCCGCCCAGCACCTGGTGCCGGATGCGATCCCACATCACGGGGAAGCCGGGGCTGGAGGGGACCCTGTTGCGCGGTGAGTCGAAGAACTCGCCCAGCTCCCGGTCGACGGCCGCGCGGAACAGGTCCCAGACCGCGGTGGGGTCGGCCGCGGTGCCCGCCTCTGCGGTCATGAACGCTCCTCCCTGGCACGGTGCGCGCCCCGTGTGGCGCCGCCTGTGTCGGCCGGGCGTTCCCGCAGTCCCGCCAGGTAGTCCTCCATGCGGTCGGCGGTGCCGGTGAGGAACTGAAGGACGGCCCCGCGGCCGGACTCGTCCAGCCGCGCAAGCTCCTCCTCGACCATGTCCATCATGGGCACCACGTGCTCCCGCACCTGCTCGCGGGAGCCGGACACGGCCCGCACGGTCATGCGGCGACGGTCCTCTCCGTGCGGTTCACGCACCACGTGCCCGGCCCGGGCGAGCCGGTCCACCACGGCCGTGGCGGAGGCGGTGGTGATGTGCAGGGCGTGGGCCAGGTCGGTGGGCCCCATCGGACTCCGCATGAGCAGGGCCATGGCGGAGTAGTCGGTCTCCTTCAGGCCCATGAGACGGCGGATCTGGTACCCGATCTCCTCGTTCAGCCGCACCAGCCGACGCAGCGCCCGCGACTGCGGGCTCACGCTCGCACTCCACGCTCCGGTCTCCGTCACCCGGTGACTCCCGCCTCGTAATTACTAGAAATTCTAGTAACCATCATGCTGGACAGCGGCGGGACCTGTCCAACCCCGGGCAGGGTCACCCGAGCTGGCGCAGGGCCCGCACCACCCCACCCCCGTATCCGCCGCCGAACCGGATGGCGTGCACGAGCAGCGGGGGCAGCTGGTACCACGGCACCCGCTGCTGCCAGCCGTCCGCCAGGGGGTAGGCGTCGTCGTACGCGGTGAAGCACTCCCTGCCGAAACCGCCGAAGAGCTGCATCATCGCGAGGTCGTACTCGCGGCCCCCGTAGAACGAGGACGGGTCGATCAGCCAGTTCGCGCCGGAGGCGTCCACCACCCGGTTGCCGGCCCACAGGTCCCCGTGCAGCAGGCTCGGCGGCTCCGCGGGACCGGCCAGCTCCTCCGCCCGGGGCGCGAGCTCCGCCAGCAGGCCCGACGCCGCGGGGTCCAGGTTCCCGGCGTCCACCGCCGCGCGCACCAGCGGCTCAATCCGGCGCACCAGCAGGAACTCGGCCCAGTCGTCGGTGGGCGTCAGATCCGTGGGCGAGGAGCCGATGCGCTCGGGCAGGTCCGGGGCCAGCCACCCCACGTGCGGTGCGTGCGCGCGGTGGATCGCGGCGAGGCCGACCCCGAAGCCGCGCTCGGTGGCCTCGGTCCGGGCGCCCGCGCCCTCGTCGATCCACTCCAGCGCGAGCGCACCGTCCGAGACGTGCAGCACGCGCGGCACACGGATCTCTTCCGGCGCCACGGCGCGCAGGGCCTCCAGGCCCCTCGCCTCGAGGGGGAGCACTCCCGCCGGGGCGTTCGGCATCGTCTTCACGAACACGGGCCCGCCCGGCGTCTCCACGCGGAAGGCGTTCGCGCTGTCACCGCCGCTGAGCGGCTGGGCGGTCTCCGCCCGCAGCTCCGTCACGAGGTCCGGGGGCAGCTGGTCGATGTGAGTCATGGTTTCTGTCTAGCACTGCGCGCGGGGCTGCGTCACCGCGCGGGGCAGGACGGTCGGGCAGGACCCGGCGACCTCAGCCCGCGACGAGGGCTTCATGGTGAACGACTCCGGCACCGGGAGCAGCCGGGCCCGGAAGAGATCGCTCTGCAGGAATTCCTGGGTCTCGTCCGCCATGTCCACCTGGTCGTTGGTTCCGCCCTCCTGGGTGCCCTCGAACGAGACCACGGTGCCGTCCCCGCGGCTCACGTAGCCGAAGAGCCGGTCCGCGCCGGTCGCGGACGTCACCGCGTACACGTTCGCCATGTTCACGCCCACCGACTGGCCGGGGAACGGCCCCACGCCGACGGCCAGCGGATGGCCCTGGGCGCCCAGCGCGTCCGGGAGGGTTCCCACCGTGGCCGGATTCTGGGGCGTCACGGGGCTCGCGATCTGGCCGTCCGGACGGATCGAGAGCGTGAACATCCGGACTCCGCTCTCGTCGTTGACGCCCCACGCGGGAATCTCGGCGGTCGAGGTGCTCAGCGCGGTCACGCTCCAGTCGCCCGGGTAGTCGAACGAGATGGTGCCGTCCGGGGTCGTGAATGTCTGGGTGAGAGCCACCGTCGTGCCCACGAACGTCCCCTCGCTCGCGGCAGCGGACGGGCTCGCGGTACCCTCACCGACGGGCCCACCGTGCGACCCGCGCCCTCTCGGCTCCGTCTCAGCCCAGCTGCGCCCGAACCCCGGCGAGGTAGATGTCCACCCCGGCGAGGAACTGTTCGCGGTCGTCATGCTGCGCGAAGCCGCGGGCAATCGTGTTCAGGAACGGGAACTCGTGGGCGTCCAGGGCGAGCCAGGCGTCCGCGAACTCCTGCAGGTGCTCCTCCTGGCTCACCCCCTCCTCCAGGAACGCGGCCGGCATCTCGCGGATCTCGGCGCCGCTGCCCACCACGAAGGACAGCAGCCCGCTGGCGGCGTTGAAGCACTGCGCGCTCGTGAGCTGCATCCGCATGAACTGCTGGCCCATCGCCTCGAAGATGCGCAGGGAGTTGGGCTGCATGGTGGTGTCGCGCAGCAGGTACGCCCCGGCCCACTCGTGCGCCTGCAGGGTGTCGAACAGGGTGGCAGAGAGTGTTCGCAGCACCTCGAACGGGTCCTCCCGCACGTCGACGCCACTCAGGACGTCCGCGAGGATCGCGTTGGTCGCGCGGTCGAGCAGCTCATCGCGCCCGGTCACGTAGTGGTAGATCGCCCCCACACCCGTCTCCATGCGGGCCGCGAGCGCCCGGAAGGTCAGGGCGTCCTGGCCCGCCTCGTCGAGCAGCGCCACGGAGGCATCGACCACGGCGGGCAGGGAGAGGGCTGGCCGGCTCCCCCTGGGGCGGCCGCGGGTGCGCTTGGACTCGGGTGCTGGACTCATGGATTGCACTTTACCGAACCCCGTTCTAATATCGCAGCAGGTTGAAATTAGAACCATGTTCGAGAAAGGCTCACGCCATGTCCCACACCACCTTCGAGCCGGTGACCTCCCCCTCGCGGGAGAGCGCTCCGGCCACGATCGTCGGCAAGACGATCAGCCAGGCCTGGCTGCCGTTCGCAGCCCTGTGCCTCTGCTTCTTCGTCGAGATGGTGGACAACACCGTCCTGACCATCGCCCTGCCCACCATGGGCCGGGACCTGCACGCCTCCACCACCCAGCTGCAGTGGGTCACCGGCGCGTACTCGCTGATGTTCGGCTCCCTGCTGCTCACCTCCGGCTCCCTCGCGGACCGCTTCGGCCGACGCCGCGTGCTCACCGTGGGCCTCGCCGGTTTCGGCCTGGTCTCCGCCCTGGTCTGGCTGGTCCAGGACGCGGGCCAGCTGATCGCGCTGCGCGCCGTCATGGGCATGTTCGCCGCGTGCATGGCACCGGTGACCATGTCCCTGGTCTTCCGCCTGTTCGACGACGAGAAGGTGCGGATGCGCGCCATCTCGATCATGGTCATCATCGGCATGAGCGCGATGGCACTGGGCCCGGTCGTGGCCGGCGGCGCCCTGGAGTCCGTGAGCTGGCACTGGCTGCTGTTCGTCAACACCCCGATTGCCGCCTTCGCGATCCTCGGGCTGCTGTACGGGGTGCCCAAGGACACCGCCGAGGACCTGCACACCACGCCCCTGGACCTCCCCGCCGCACTGGCCACCATGGCCGCCATGGGCCTCGGCTGCTACGCACTGACCAGCGGCGTCGACAACGGGTGGACGTCTCCCGTCACCCTCGCCTGCTTCGTGGGAGCGGCCCTCGCCGTCGTCGTGTTCATCGCCCGGGAGCGCGGCGCCGCGCACCCCATGATCGACCTCGCCGTCCTCACGCGCCCCACCGTGCGCGGCGCCGCACTGGCCCAGCTCGGCAGCTCCGTGGCCATGATGGCGGCGATGTTCATGCTGATCCTGCACTTCCAGTACGCCCTGGGCTGGTCCCCCATGAAGGCCGGTCTCGGCAACCTGCCGTTCGTGGTCATGATGATCATCTCGAGCCCCATCTCCGAGAAGCTGATCGCGAGGTTCGGTCACCGCGTCACCTGCATGATCGCCACCGCGAGCGTGGTCCTCGGCACCCTGGTGCTGGCCTTCGGGGTGGAACACGGCTACTGGGTGCTCGCCGCCGGCATGGGCCTGATGGCCATGGGCCTGCGCATCATCATGACCGTGTGCGCCGTGGCGCTGATCGAGGCCATGCCCGAGGACCAGACCTCCATGGGCACCGCGCTCAACGACGTCAGCCAGGAGCTCGGCAACTCGCTCGGCACCGCCGTGGTGGGCACCATCCTCGCCGCGCTCGTGGCCAGGACCCTGCCGGACGGTCTGTGGTCCGCGGACTTCCTGGAGTCCTTCTTCCACGGCGAGCGCGTCATCTACCTGGTGGTCGCCGTGCTGGTGGCCGTGATCAGCGGCTACGGCTCTGCACCACGCTCACCAACTCCCACGCCGCGGACGAGCACTGAGCCCCGCCCCGCTGCGCCCGGCGTGCGACCTCCCGTTGCACGCCGGGCGCACGCCCGTCTGCCCCTTGACGGCCACGGTGTGAGCCGTGCTACGCTCTCGAACAACAAAGGATCAAGAGTCCCGGTATAAAGCTCTGGCTAGCCGGGCGGCAACCCTCCTGCTGTAGTGGGGTGCCCCAGATGACGATCCGGCCGTTGCGCAACCGCGTAATGGCAAGTACGGCGCTCGGAACTGGACCTCCGGCGTCAACGTCGGAGGTTTTTTCACATGTCCGCACCGTCGCTCGCACCGCAGCAGACCCCGGCCCGGCAGCAGGCCCCGGTGGCTGACCCGCCCACGGGCACGTCCTGGCTCGTGCGCCGCCCCCGGCGTTCCACGCTCGTGTCCTTCGAGGTGTTCCCGCCCCGCCCGGACGCGGACCCGGACACCGTGTGGTCCCACATCGACGCCATGGCCCAGGCCGGTCCGGACTTCTTCTCGGTCACACACGGGCACTCCGCTGGCACGGGTGTCTCCCGGGAGGCACTGCGCCACCTGCGCCGCACCACGAGCACCCCCGTGATGGCCCACTTCACGTGCGGCGGCACGGACCGCGCGGGCCTGGAACGCTCCGTGGAGCAGCTGCTCGACGACGGTGTTCGCGACCTCCTCGCGCTGCGCGGGGACCCGCCGCTGGGCAGCGGGCAGTGGGAGACTCCCCGTGGCGGGCTCGGCCGCGCCTCGGAACTGGTCTCGCTCATCCGTGACGTCGAGCGGCGCCGCTTCGGAGACGGCTACCGCCCCGGGACCCGGCCGCTGTCGGTGTCCGTGGCATGCTACCCCTCCCCCGCCCGTGGCCGGGACTTCGAGGCGGACCTGGCGTCCCTGTGGGAGAAGCAGGAGGCCGGCGCGGACTACGCGATCACCCAGGTGCTCTACGAGCCCGAGGACTACGCCCGCTTCCTGGAGCGCGCCCGCTCGGAGGGCATTCACATCCCGGTGGTCGCCGGGCTGATGCCGCTGAGCAACCCGCAGCGGTTGCGGCGGATGACAGAGATCACCGGCGTGGCCGTGCCGAAGCGGCTCACCG
This sequence comes from Kocuria sp. UBA5001, assembly GCF_002398425.1. Classification (NCBI taxonomy): domain Bacteria; kingdom Bacillati; phylum Actinomycetota; class Actinomycetes; order Micrococcales; family Micrococcaceae; genus Kocuria; species Kocuria sp. UBA5001. The sequence goes on along the minus strand of NZ_DGYR01000017.1, from coordinate 5,731 downwards.
ACTTCCTGGCGGCGGGCACCCCGGACGAGCTGCGCCGCCGCGGGATCGCCGCCACGCTCTCACTGATCGACGACCTGCTGGACCTCGGCTGCGCGGGCTTCCACCTCTACACGTTCAACCGCCCGGACGCCGCTCTGACCATCCTGGAGCACCTGCGCGTGCGGGACGCCGCCCGCGAGTACCGGGGCCGCAGCCCGGCCTCCTGAGCCGACGCCGCGGCGTCGCCGTCATCCTCCCGCCGCACCTCTCCCACTCCCTCAGGCCCCGCTCCGCGAGCCCACCCGCCCGCGGTCGCGGTATCGCACACCCTTTTCCCGCCCGCACCGGGCAGCCCAGCCCCGCACGTCACGCAGCAGGGCGGCAACCCGGCCCCGTCAGCACCACAGACGATCACCACCGACCGAAGCATCCACGCCACCAGGCATCGCATCCACCAGAGATTCACGAAGGAGTTCCCATGACTGCTCGACCCACCACCCCGTTCCCCACCGCCACCGTTCTCGGCTATCCCCGCATCGGCCCGGACCGCGAGCTGAAGAAGGCGCTCGAGGCGTACTGGGGCGATCCGGTCCAGCACCCTGCCCAGACAGTGCTGGACACGCTCGCCGCACTGCGGGAACGCACCACCTCCCGGCTCACGGGGCTCGGCCTGAGCGCCCCGGCCGCGGTGCCCTCCGAGGGCTTCGCCGTGGACCACGTGCTCGACACCGCCCTGGCCCTGGGTGCGGTCCCCGCCCGCTTCGCGGCGGACGGCTACCGTCCCGCCGCCCCGGACACCCCGCGCGGCATCGAACTGGTGACGGCACTGTCCCGCGGGACGGACCACCTCGAACCGCTCGAACTGACCAAGTGGTTCGACACCAACTACCACTACTACGTGCCGGAGATCGGCCCGGACACCCCCCTGAGTGCGCACCCCGAGAGTCTGGTGCAGCGTTTCGCCGCCACACTCGCGGCCACGGGCACGGTCACCCGCCCCGTCCTGGTGGGGCCGCTGAGCCTGCTGCTGCTCTCTCGTCCCGAGACCACGGACGACTCCGGCGTCCGCCCCCTGGACCGGCTCGAGGACGTCGTGGCCCTCTACACCACCCTGCTCTCCGCTCTCGCGGACGCCGGAATCCCGTGGGTGCAGCTGGACGAGCCCGCCCTCGCTGCGGACGGGTGGCAGCTGCCGCGCGCCGAGCTCGTGGCCGCTCTGGAGACCGTCTACGCGCGGCTGAGCTACCCCGCCCACCGGCCGCAGATCCTCGTGACCGTCGGCTACGGGGACGCCGGCGAGGACGCGCAGCTCGCCCTGGCCCGTACGGACGTGGACGCCCTGGCCGTGGACCTGGACCGCGGCGACGTCCCCGGCGAGGCCGCCCTGCGGGCGTGGGGCGAGCGCCCGGTCGTGGCCGGCGTGGTCGGCGGCCGCACCGTGTGGCGCACGGACCTCGCACGGGCCGTCCAGAAGCTGGACCTGCTGCGCTCCCGTGCCCACGGACCGGTGGCCGTGGGCACGGCGACGCCGCTGCTGCACGTGCCGCACGACGCCGCCCGCGAGACCGGGCTGGACCCGGCCGTGCGCGCCTGGGTGGCGTTCGCGGACCAGAAGGTCGGCGAGGTCGTGGAACTGGCGCGCGGCGTGGAGCAGGGATGGGAGACGGTGGCCGAGACGCTGCGCCACGACGCCGCCGTGCGCGAGGCCCGCGCGAACCACCCCGCCACGCACCGAGCAGAGGTCCGCGAGCGCACCGCCGCCGTGCGGGACACTGACCGCCGCCGGGACACCGCCGAGGCCCGCCGCGCCGCGCAGCACGAGCGGTTGCAGCTGCCCGTACTGCCCACCACGACCATCGGCTCCTTCCCCCAGACCGCGGAGGTCCGCACGGCCCGCGCCGAGCACCGCGCCGGGCGCATCACGGACGCGCAGTACACCGCGCGGATCCGGGAGGAGATCGCCCACACGGTGCGCGCGCAGGAGGAACTGGGCCTGGACGTGCTCGTGCACGGGGAGGCGGAGCGCAACGACATGGTGCAGTACTTCGCGGAGGCCCTGGACGGCTTCGCAACCACCCGCCACGGCTGGGTGCAGTCCTACGGCTCACGGTGCACGCGCCCCTCGATCCTGTTCGGTGACGTCTCCCGACCCGCGCCCATCACGGTGGACTGGACCTCCTACGCGGCGTCCCTGTCCGAGCGGCCCGTCAAGGGAATGCTCACGGGCCCGGTGACGATCCTCGCGTGGTCCTTCGTGCGCGACGACGCCCCCGCCGCGGAGGTCGCGGACCAGGTGGCGCTGGCACTGCGGGACGAGATCACGGACCTGGAGGCTGCCGGGACCGCGATCATCCAGGTGGACGAACCCGCCCTGCGTGAGCTGCTTCCGCTGCGTGAGGCGGACCGTCCGGAGTACCTGGACTGGTCCGTGGGGTCCTTCCGCCTGGCCACGGGCGGGGCGGCCACGGACACGCAGATCCACACGCACCTGTGCTACTCGGAGTTCGAGACGGTGCTGGGCGCGATCGACGGTCTGGACGCGGACGTCACCACCTTGGAGGCCTCCCGGTCCGGTTCGGGCATCGTGGATGGGCTCGCCGCCGCGGACTTCCCGCGGGATGTGGGTCCCGGCGTGTGGGACATCCACTCCCCGCGCGTTCCCACCTTCGAGGAGGTCGCCCAGCGCGTGCGCCACGCCGCCCACTCGATCGGCGCCGAGCGCGTGTGGGTCAACCCGGACTGCGGCCTGAAGACCCGCGGCTGGACGGAGACGGAGGCCGCCCTGGACCGGCTGGTGGCCGCGGCCGTCACGGTCCGCGGGGAGCTCGCGCGAGAGGGCGACGCCCCTGCCGACGCCGCCGCACGGGCCGTCCCCGGGGCGGGTCGCCCGGGTACCGAGCACCACGGGGACCCGCAGCACGACACCGACCGCGCCCGTTCGACCCACGCGGCGCCGGCCAGCGCGAGGGTCGGCGCCCCGAAGCGCTGACCCCGGGCCCGGCCCACGAAGCACACCGAGCACGATCCGCGGCCCCGCATCCCTCCGGGGCGGGGCCGCGCGGCACCGAGAAACGGAGAACGTCTTGAGCGACACCACAGCTCGCGCCCCGCTGGGGACGCCAATCGTCCAGCCCATCCACCACAGCGCGGCGTACGCGTTCGACTCCCTCGCGGAGGCCCGCGCGGTGTTCGCGCAGCGGGCCGGTGGGTTCACGTACGCGCGGACCGGCAACCCGAACGTTGCCGCGCTGGAGGCCGAGATCACTCGGCTCGAGCACGGAGAGTGCGCGGTGGCCACAGCATCCGGGCAGGCGGCGCTGGCGCTCGCGCTGCTGGCGCTGACCGGTCCCGCGGAGGACGCGCACGCCGTCGTGTCCTCGCGGATCTACGGCGGCAGCGTGGACCTGCTCACGGACACCCTCGCGGACACCGGACTCGAGGTGACCTTCGCGGACCCCCGGAACCCGCAGGAGTGGGAGGACGCGCTGCGGCAGGGGACCCGGGTGTTCCTGCTGGAGTCCATTGCGAACCCACTGACGGAGCTGCCCGAGCTCGAGACCATCGCGGAGATCGCCCACCGCCACGGTGCCGTGGTGATCGTGGACAACACCGTGGCCACTCCACACCTGTACACCCCCGCGGAGCACGGCGCGGACTTCGTGGTTCACTCGGCCACCAAGTACCTCTCCGGTCACGGCGGACCGCTCGGCGGTCTGCTCGTGGACGCCGGGCGCTTCGATCCCACCCGGGACCCGGAGCGCTGGCCGTGGCTCACCGAGCGGCAGCACCGGTGGGGCGACCGCTCCGCCGTGGAGGTCTACGGAGCGAAGCGTGCGCTGCTGGGCGTGGCCCGGTGCAAGTACCTCAACGACCTCGGCCCGTGCATGGGCGCCACCACCGCGCACGAGATCCTGCAGGGCATCACGACGCTCGGGGTCCGTGTGGAGCGCCAGTCCGCCACCGCGCAGCGGCTCGCAGCCACACTGTCCGAGCATCCGGCCGTGGCGCACGTGCACCACCCTCGTCACAACGGCCCACGCCAGGCCGAGCTGCTCGAGACCGGCGGCTACCGCGGTGCGGGCGGCGTGTTCTCCGTGGAGCTGCACGGAACCCCCGAGCAGGTGGAGCAGGCGGTGGATGCCCTGCGGCTCATCAAGCTGGCGGCCAACATCGGGGACGTCCGCACCCTCGTGGCGCACCCCGCAAGCATGACCCACTGCCGTCTCACCCCCGAGCAGTTCGCGGCGAGCGGCATCACCGAGAACACTCTGCGCTTCACCGTGGGGCTGGAGGACGAGGCGGACCTCACCGCGGATCTCTTCCAGGCCCTGTCCGTGATCGCCCCGGCCGAGGCGCCGCACGCGCACGCGTGACCGCGCGGCGTCGCCACCCCACCCGTATTCTTCAATCCGCAATAGGAGGACACCATGACCCGCCACGGACTCGCCACGCGCGCCATCCACGACGGCCAGCAGCCCGACCCGACCACCGGCGCGGTGGTCCCACCCATCTACCAGACGTCTACATTCGCCCAGGACGGCGTCAACGAGTTCCGCACCGGCGGCCACGAGTACAGCCGCGGCTCCAACCCCACGCGCAACGGCTTCGAGGAGCAGCTCGCCTCGCTGGAGCAGGGGACGCGGGCGTTCGCGTTCGCCTCCGGGATGGCCGCGGAGGACGCGCTGCTGCGAGCCGTCCTCGCGCCGGGCGACCACGTGGTCCTCGCCTCGGACGTCTACGGCGGCACTTTCCGTCTGGTCGACCAGGTGCTCTCGGGCTGGGGGATCGAGCACAGTTTCGTCCCCTCCGCCTCCGCCGACGACGCCGCCGCCTCGATTCGCCCCGAGCGCACCCGGGTGCTGTGGCTGGAGACCCCGTCGAACCCACTGCTGAGCGTGGCGGACATTGCCGCCTGGGCGCGGGTCGCCGACGACGCCGGTGCCCTCCTCGTCGTGGACAACACCTTTGCCACACCCGCCCTCCAGAACCCCCTGGCCCTGGGAGCCCACGCCGTGATCCACTCGACCACCAAGTACGTGGGCGGGCACTCGGACGTGCTCGGCGGTGCGGTCGTCGTGGGGGACGCGCAGTGGAAGGGCAAGCCCCTCGCCGAGGCAATCGCCTTCCAGCAGTTCGCCTGCGGAGCGGTGGCCGGCCCGTTCGACTCGTTCCTGGCCGCCCGAGGACTCAAAACGCTGCCGCTGCGCATGGAGCGGCACTGCACCAATGCGCTCGCTGTGGCCCGCTTCCTGGAGGCGAGGGAGGACGTTCTCGAGGTGAACTACCCGGGGTTGGAGAGCCACCCGCAACACGCACTCGCCGCGCGCACGTTGAACGGCGGCTTCGGGGGGATCATCTCGTTCCGACCTGCCCGTGGGGTGGCCGCCGCCCAGGAGTTTGCGAAGGCATCCGAGCTGTACAGCCTGTCGGTGAGCCTCGGCGGGGTGGAGTCGCTCGTGTGCGTGCCCCACGGCATGACCCACGCGTCCCGGGTGGGGACCCCGTACGAGGTTCCCGAGGACCTGGTGCGCCTGTCGGTGGGAATCGAGACGCTGGACGACCATCTGGAAGATCTGGATCGGGCCCTGGCAACCGCTGCCCGGGTTGCCGGTGCCAACCAGCCGACCACTGAACCGCACGGTGCTTGCGCGTCACACGAGGTCCATACCCCGACCACCGTCGACCCCTCCGGGGTTCCTGTCAGTGCCGGGACCGGCCTGTAACAACAGTCCCCCCAGAGGATGATGAAGGG
>NZ_DGYR01000019.1:64663-89274 GCF_002398425.1 Kocuria sp. UBA5001 | reverse complement strand
CCCGGGCAGACCTTCGCGATCGGCACCGAGATCAACATGGTCAACCGGCTGGCCGCCGAGCACCCCGAGCACACCATCTTCTGCCTGGACCCCGTGATCTGCCCGTGCTCCACGATGTACCGGATCCACCCGGGCTATCTCGCGTGGGTCCTGGAGGAGCTGGTCGAGGGTCGCGTGGTGAACCGGGTGAGCGTGCCGTCCGACGTGGCCGAGGACGCCTCCGTGGCCCTCGAACGGATGCTCACCGCGGTGCCGCGTGCGTGACGCGCCGCCGCCCATCCCCGGGCACGACGACGCCGCACCGCGCGTCCTCATCGTGGGTTCCGGTGCCGCGGGGCTCACCGCCGCGCTGCGTGCGGCGGCGGACGGCGCCCGGGTCACCGTGATCACGAAGTCCGCGGCCGCCCACACCGCCACGGACCGCGCCCAGGGCGGGATCGCCGCGATGACCCGGGACCTGCCCGGCGGCCAGCCGCGGGACACTGCTGAGCTGCACGTCCACGACACCCTCGCCGCGGGGGCGGGGTGCTGCGACGTGGAGGTGGTGCACGGCGTCGTCGCGGACTCCCCCGAGGCCGTCACCGCGCTCACCGGCGCAGGGGTCCGCTTCGACCGGGTGGCCGGGCCCGCCTCGGACTGGGTGCAGGGCCTGGAGGGCGCCCACAGCGTTCCCCGCATCCTGCACGCGGGAGGTGATGCCACCGGCCACGCGATCCAGGCGGCGCTGACCGCGCGGGTCACGGAGTCCGCCGCCCGAAAAAGCATCACCCTGTTGGAATACATGCTGGCCACCGACCTGCGGCTGCGGGACGGTCGGATCACCGGCGTCACGGTGCGGCCCGTCGATGCCAACGGTCTCCTCGGGGAACCCTCTGACCTCCCCGCCGACCACGTGGTGCTCGCCACCGGTGGCGTGGGCCAGCTGTACCCGTTCACCACGAATCCCGCGGTGGCCACCGGGGACGGCATCGCCCTCGGCCTGCGGGCCGGAGCGGAGGTGCGGGGGATGGAGTTCATCCAGTTCCACCCCACCGCGCTGACCGCCCCGGGATCCTTCCTGATCTCCGAGGCCGTGCGGGGCGAGGGTGCTGTGCTGCGCAACCACCGGGGTGAGCGCTTCATGCTCCGCGCGGACCCGCGCGCCGAGCTTGCTCCCCGCGACGTCGTGGCCCGCGCCATCGCCGCCGAGCGCTCCGCCGAACCCGGGGCCGGGGTCTTCCTCGACTGCTCTGAGATCCCCGTGCCGGACGGCGAGGACCGGGCCAGTTTCCTGGCCCGGCGTTTCCCCACCATCGACGCCGCCCTGCGGGAGCACGGGATCGAGTGGTCCCGCGAGCTCGTGCCCGTGGGCCCTGCGGCCCACTACCTCATGGGCGGAATCGCCACGGACGCCTCTGGGCGCACGAGCGTCCCTGGACTGTGGGCGGCCGGAGAGTGCGCCGCCACGGGGCTGCACGGTGCCAACCGGCTGGCTTCCAACTCCCTGCTGGAGGCGGTGGTGTTCGGCCAGCGCGTTGGACGTCTCGTCGCACAGGACCCCGTCCCCTTGTGGCCGGTCGGGGTCAGCACGGCCTCGGCCCTGCACGACACCGACCCCGCGCATGTCCCCCACGGAATGCACGGGACGCTCGGCATTCCCTTCAGTCGTGCCGCCCTGCAGGCCACCCTGTGGCTCGGAGCGGGAGTGGTCCGCACCGGGGCCGAGCTGGCAAGAACCCAGCGACTGCTGGAGCAGTGGCTCGCAGCGCCGTCGTCAACGGCGGCAACGGGAGCGGCAGAGGCTGAGGCTGAGGCTGAGGCTGAGGCAACGGTAGGGGCGAAGGATTCCGGCGCCGCCGCTCGCCCCCGCGACGAACGCCCGGCCACACTGGCCGAGTACGAGGACCGCAACCTGTTGGCCGTGGCCCGAGAAGTGGTTCGTGCCTCACGGCTGCGCACCGAGTCCTGCGGCGCGCACCATCGGGCGGATCGCGCGGAAGCACACGACGCAACGCCCGGAGCCGCACCCGCATCGGCACTCGAGGACCACCACGAAAGGACAGCGCATGCTGCACCGCTCAGCCGTTGAGGCCGTGATCCGCGCCGGACTGGCGGAGGATGCCCCGTGGGGTGACCTCACCTCGGACCTCGCCCTTCCCGCGGAAGCGCACGCCACCGCCACCATGACCTCCCGCGAGAGCGGCGTGTTCGCCGGGGAGGAGGTGATCCGCACGGGCTTCGCCGTCGCCGATCCCGGGCTCACGGTCCAGCTGCACGTGGCGGATGGGGACGCCGTCGAACCCGGGACGGTGGTGGCCACGGTCTCCGGACCCGCCCGGCCCCTGCTGAGCGCCGAGCGCACCGTGCTGAACCTGGTGCAGCGCATGTCCGGGATCGCGACGACCACCGCGCGCTACGTCGCGGAGGTGGAGAAGTCGGTCGCCGAGGTCGAACGGGCCAACCAGCTCCCCGCCGGGACCATCACCCGGACCCGCGTGTGCGACACCCGCAAGACCACCCCGGGGCTGCGAGCTCTCGAGAAGCACGCCGTGACCTGCGGCGGCGGCCACAACCACCGCTTCGGGCTCTCGGACGCCGTGATGCTCAAGGACAACCACCTGGCCGTCCTCACGGCCAGCGGGGTCTCCCTGCCCCACGCCCTGCGGGAGCTCCGCCGGAAGATGCCCCACACGGCATGCATGGAGGTGGAGGTGGACCGCCTGGACCAGATCGAGGACGTCCTCACCGGGGGTGCGGACGTAGTCATGCTGGACAACTTCTCCCGCGCGGACCTTGTCAGCGGTGTGGCCATGATCGACGGCCGCGCCGCCGTGGAAGCCTCCGGCGGCATCACCCTGGAGACCATAGGGGAGGTGGCAGCCACCGGCGTGGACGTGATCTCCGTGGGCGCCCTCACCCACTCGGTACGCGCGCTGGACCTGGGACTGGACATCGCCACCGGCTGATCCCGCCCTCCCGTTCCGCTATGAAAGGCACCCCATGATCTACCTGGACCACGCGGCCACCGCCGCTCCCCGGCGGGAGGTCATCGAGGCCATGTGGCCGTGGCTGACCTCCGAGTTCGGCAACGCGTCCAGCCACCATGAACGCGGGCGCCGCGCCGCTGCGGCCCTGGAGGACGCCCGCGAGCGCGTGGCCGCCGTGCTGCGTGCCCGCCCCGGGGAGGTCGTCTTCACGTCAGGCGGCACGGAGGCGGACAACCTCGCGGTCAAGGGGATCGCCCTGGCCCGCCGCGAGCGCCGCGCATCGCGGACCCGGGTGGTCACGAGCGCCATCGAGCACCACGCCGTGCTGGACTCCGCCGCGGACCTCGCCCGCTACGACGGCTTCACCGCGCAGCAGGTCCCGGTGGATCCGAGCGGCACAGTCACCCCGGACGCCTTCCGGGCGGCCCTCAGCGGTGACGACGACGTCGCCGTGGCCTCCGTGATGCTCGCGAACAACGAGGTCGGATCGGTACAGGACGTGGCCACCCTGGCGGAGATGGCCGCGGAGTACAACGTCCCCCTCCACACCGACGCGGTCCAGGCTGCGGGGACGCTGCCCCTGGACGTGCGGGCCCTCGGGGTGAGCGCGCTGAGTCTCGCGGGGCACAAGATCGGGACACCGCCCGGCATCGGGCTGCTGTGGCTCCGTCGCGGCACGCCGCTGCGCCCTCTGTTCAGCGGAGGGGGGCACGAGCGCGGCCGACGTTCGGGAACATCCACCGTGGCCGGTGCGGTGGGCCTGGCCGTGGCCCTGGAACGCGCTGAGGCGGAGCGCGAGGACTACGTGCGCCGCGCCGTCGACCTCCGGGACAGGCTCATCGAGGGCATCCGCGGCCGCGTTCCGGGTGCCCTGCTCACAGGTCCGGATCCGAAAGGCGGTGGGAACAGGCTGGCCACGAACGCCAGCTTCTGCTTCCCCGGGGTCAACGGGGAGACGGTGCTCGTGGACCTGGAGAATCGGGGGGTGCTGGTCTCCTCCGGCTCCGCGTGCTCGGCGGGCTCCACGGAGCCGTCCCACGTGCTCACGGCCCTCGGACTCTCCCCAGAGGTCGCGGGCACGGCGGTGCGCTTCAGCCTGGGCAGGGACGCGACGGAGCAGTCCGTGGGCACTGCCGTGCTCGCGACCGCAGAGGTGGTTGGCGCACTGCTGGACGGCGTCTGAACGACAGGCCGAGGACGACGTCGTCGGTCCCGCGGTTCTCCCGCCCCTACGCCTCCACCGGGTACGGCGGCTTCTCTCCGCGGGCCATGGCGACGGCGTTCTCCGCCGCCATCCGCGCCATCCCGGCGCGGGTGCCGACCTCCGCCGAGCCCACGTGCGGTAGCAGAAACGCGTTGGGCAGCTCGAGCAGCTCGGGCTCCACGGCGGGCTCGTTCTCGAAGACGTCCAGGCCGGCCGCGAAGATCTCGTCCTCGTGCAGGGCGTGAGCCAGGGCCTTCTCGTCCACCACGGGCCCGCGGGCCGTGTTCACGAGCACCGCCGTGGACTTCATGCGGCGCAGCACCTCCGCATCCACCAGGTGGGTGGTCTCCTCGGTGAGCGGCACGTGCAGGGACAGGAAGTCGCTCGTCTCCACGAGCTCGTCCCACGGCACCTGGGTCACCCTTCCGGCCAGGTCCCCGAGCTCATCCCGGGGGACCTCGCGGTCGTGCGGCGGGCGCTGCGTGAACACCACGCGCATCCCAAAGCCGAGCGCCCTGTGGGCCACAGCCTTGCCGATCCGCCCCATCCCGGCGATTCCGAGGGTGGCGCCCGTGACGTCCTGGCCCACGAGCAGGTTCGGTTGCAGACCCGTGAATCGCCCCTCCCGCAGGTACGCGGACCCCTCGTGCGCCCGCCGGGCAGCGCCCAGGAGCAGCAGCATGGCCACGTTCGCGGTGGCGTCGTTGAGCACGTCCGGGGTGTTGCCCACCGCGATTCCGTGCTCGGCTGCGGCGGGCACGTCCACGTTGTTGTAGCCCACCGCGTAGTTGACGATCCCCCTGATCCGGGCATCGGCGAGCAGCTGGGCGTCGAAGCGGTCGGAGACCTGCGCCAGCACGACGTCGTAGTCCCCGCCCGTGACCGCCGCTGCCAGTTCTTGGGCGCTCATGCCCTGCCGCACGTCCACCTCACCGACCTCGCGCAGGATGCTCGGACCGGGCTCGGGGATCTCCTGGGTCACCAGAAAACGGGGCGTGCTCATGGACCAACTCCTCGGGGCGTGGGGCGCGGGCGACACCGCGCGGCAGCAGGGGACTCGGCAGGCAACCAACCGCAAAGGGACGGCGCGGCACACAGGCGGGCACGGCGGCGGCGTCGTTGTCGTGGTCGTGGTCGTGGTCGTGGGTGACTGTGAAGCACGAAACCCCGCGCGGCGCGGGCCGAGCGGGGTTTCGCGGGACGTGGGCGCCGCGGAGCAGCGCGTCACGGGTGGATCAGATGATGGACTTGCCCCCGGCGCGAGCCTTCCCGAAGCGCTCGGCGACATCCGCCCAGTTCACGATGTTCCAGAATGCCTTGACGTAGTCCGCCTTCACGTTCTGGTAGTCGAGGTAGAAGGCGTGCTCCCACATGTCGAGCTGCAGCAGCGGGATGGTGGCCACGGGGACACCGTTCTGCTGGTCGTACATCTGCTCGATGACGAGGTTCCCGGCGATCGGCTCGTAGGCCAGGATGGCCCAGCCGGAACCCTGAATGGTGGTGGCAACGGCCGTGAACTGGTCACGGAAGTTGTCGAACGAGCCGAAGAACTCGTCGATCGCCGCGGCGAGCTCGCCGGTGGGCTTGTCGCCGCCGTCCGGGGACATGTTCTTCCAGAAGATGGAGTGGTTGACGTGGCCACCCAGGTTGAACTGGAGGTCCTTGGAGAGCTTCGCCGCACCGGCGGCGTCACCGTTGGCGCGGGCCTCCTCCATCTTCTCGAGCGCGGTGTTCGCACCGGTCACGTACGTGTTGTGGTGCTTGTCGTGGTGCAGCTGCATGATCTGCGCCGAGATGTGCGGCTCGAGCGCTGCATAGTCGTACGGAAGATCGGGGAGAGTGAACTTTTCAGCCACGGTAAATCATCCTTTCTGGGGATTCGTGATGCCTCAACTGTCCGTCCGGCACCGGAGAGGGGTCAAGGACGTTCAGCCACCAGCGTACGTCCGTGACGGACCGCCCTACGCTGGGGTCATGTCCCGCACGCACAGCACGTCCGCCACACCCGTTCCCTCTGTCTCCTCCGTGACAGACGTTCTTCCCGCCACCCCCGCACACGCCCCGGGAATCGTGGCGCTGAGGGACGAGCTGGCCCGGTGGATGCAGACCCGCGGCATCGACCAGTGGCGGGAGGGCGAGTTCACCCCCGCGCAGGTTGAACAGGAGATCGCCGCGGGACAGTGGTGGGTGGTGGAGCCCGAGAGTCGTTCCGGCGAGGTGCTCGGCAGCGTGCGCGTGATCTGGGAGGACCTGGAGATCTGGGGCGAGCAGCCCGAACCCGCCGGGTACATCCACGGCGTGGCGGTGGACCGCAGCCTCACCGGCACCGGCACGGGCACACGCCTGCTGCATGCGGCTGAGACCGTGATCGCGGCGTCGGGCCGGCGCATCTCGCGCCTGGACTGCGACGACAACAACCCCGCGCTCAAGCGCTTCTACTCCGGCCTCGGGTACACCCCGCGCGGCACCGCCACGTTCCACGTGCCCGGCCCGGACTTCTGGGTCACGGTCCAGCGCATGGAACGCCCGCTGCCCTGAGCCTCTCGGCTCGTGTCCTCAGACGCTCTGCGCCCGACGACGCCCGCTCGGCTTCCTGTGCGCCGCGCGGCCACGCCCCACGCACCCGCCCTGCGCCGCCGGCGGCGTGGCCGCAGCACCGCCGGCCCTTCCGAGGAGGGCGGGCGTGGGTGTCTGCGCATGCGAGAGCAGGTCCTTCCGCATCCGCTCCAGACCACGGGTCACGGCGCGCCTGGCCAGCATCTGGGACCACGGCGACTTCCACCACAGGGAACCCCGCAGCCGGAAGTCACCCTCGAAGATCACGTGGACACCGCCGTCGGCCTCTGTCCACGTGATCTCCACGGTGGCGTCGGTCGGACCCTTGGTGGTGCGCAGCATGAGCGACTCCCCGGGTACGCGGTCCGCCACGATCATGATGAACTCGTAGCGCAGCGGCCCGACGGCCGCGGTGAACTCCAGTGCCGCCCCCACGTTCAGGGGCTCGTCGATGCTCGTTGGCCACTCGTAGTGGACATCGAACCACCTGCCCAGTGCGGCCGGCCGGCTGAGTGCCTCGTCCACGACGTCGCCCTCCACGGGGACGTCCTGCTCGGCCAGCATGGTGAATCCGTGCGCGTCCTTCTCCAGGCGCGTGATGTGTGCAGACATGTTTCCCCCTTGGTGCGTGCGCCTCCCCACGCCGCTCGTCCCACCGAGCAGCGACACACGCTTGTGACAGTGCGCCTGGATGACCAGGCACTTCCAGTCTGATGCAAACTTGTGGACACGTCACCCTCTGCGGGGTCATATGACGCGTGCACAGGGGTGGATAAAAGTTGTCCACAGGGGTGGAAAAAGCTGTGGGTTTTTCGAACAGGTTTTCGACGTCCTGAGCCACCCTGCCGCATCCCAGGGATGCACCCCGCTCTCACCAGGGGAGATACCAGATAAACGTATGGACAGCGGATCGAATCCCACTCGTGTGACTTATCCACGCTGTGGACAAATCATGTGGATAACCGGCGTTGTCCACCCATCTGCGGAGACCTACCCCCTTTTGGGGGGACAGGGGTGGAGGGGCGTTTCCGGACCGGTTCCTAGACCGCGGGGAGCACTCGCAGCCACCGGAAGCCATGGGCCTCCAGGAGGATCCCGGCGCGCAGGTCCACCCGTTCGTCGTCGCCCAGGGACGTGGCCGTGGGCAGGAACCCGCTCAGCGTCTCGCCCGTGACGAACTGGGACCAGTCGCTCACGTTGGCCAGGCACAGCACCACGCTGTGCCCACCGGGGCGCTGGTAGCCCAGCACGTGGTCGTTGTGCGTGTCGAACGGGATCAGGGTGGTGCCGTCGAACTCCGGGGTGCTGCGACGGACCGTGATCATCCCCCGGATCCCGCCGAAGATCCGCCCCTGGACGGAGAAGAGGTCGTGACGGCGCTCGTAGTCCGCCTCCGAGTACAGGGGTCGGTGCACCCACCGGGCATCGTGCGCATTGTCCGGGTTCTCCTGCCAGTGGGCGTCGTTGAGCTGGCCCACCTCGTCCCCCAGGTAGATCAGCGGCAGGCCACCCGTGCTCATGGCCAGGGAGTAGGCCAGCAAAATCCGGTCCACCGCTGGGCCAGGCTCGGTCTCCAGGCCCAGCAGGGACGCCGTGGTCCCGCAGATGCGGCAGTCGCCGGTGCGGGGGTTGTCCTGGAAGGCGACGCCGTGGGCGAAGCTGCCCGGGTGGCGGCCGGTGTAGAAGGCGTTGAGGAAGCGGCGGTGGTCGTGGCCGGCGATCCCCAGCCGCGCGGCGTCCTCGTCCGAGAAGGTCCAGCCGATGTCGTCGTGGCTGCGCACGTAGTTCACCCAGGCGGTGCCCTCCGGAGTGGCGTGGCGCTCCGCGAGCGCTGCTGAGAGCATCCGCACGTCCCGCGTGGCCAGGGCATCCCAGGTGAGCGCCATCTGCAGCGGGTTGTAGGACAGGGCGCACTGGTCCGGCTGGATGTAGCGGATGACCTCGTCCGGGTGCACGATGGCCTCGGACTTGAACTCCACCGCGGGCGCGGCCAGTGCCATGACGACGTTGAACGCGCGCAGCAGGTCGTGCACCTGGGGCTGGGACTCGCAGGAGGTGCCCAGCTGCTTCCAGATGAAGGCGACGGCATCCAGGCGCAGCACCTGGGCGCCGTGGTTGGCCAGGAAGAGCATCTCCGCGGCCATCGCGTGGAAGACGTGGGGGTTGGAGTAGTTCAGGTCCCACTGGAAACGGTGGAACGTGGTCCACACCCAGCGGGGATCCGGGTGCAGCGGGCTCAGCGTGCGACCCACCTCGGTACTGTCCACACGGGTGAACACCCCCGGGTGGTCGTCCGGGAAGATCTCGCGCGCGGTGAGCTCGAACTCGTCCGGCATGGTGCGGTCCGGGTAGATCCAGTAGAAGCGCTCGTAGAACGGGTCCCCCGCGGCGGCAGCCCGGGCCCATGCGTGCTCGTTGGACGTGTGGTTAAAGACGAAGTCCAGCACCAGCGCGATCCCCTGCGCCCGCAGCAGGGCGGCGAACTCTGCGAGCTCCGCCATGGTCCCCAGTGCGGGGTCCACGTGCCGGTAGGAGGAGACCGCGTACCCGCCGTCCGAGTTGCCTTCCGGGGCCTCGTAGAGGGGCATCAGGTGCAGGTAGGTGAGCCCGAGCTCCCTGAAGTACGGGATCCGCTCCCGCAGCCCGGCAAGGTCCCCGCCGAAGCGGTCCACGTAGCAGACCCCGCCCACGGCGTCCCGGGAGGTGAACCACGGCTGGGCGTCCTCGCGGCGCCGGTCGAGATCCTTGAGGTCCCGAGGGCGGGCCACGAACGCCTCCCACGCGGTCAGCACTGCCTGGGCCACGGTGTCCCAGAACCCCGGCCCCGAGCCGTAGACGGCGTAGAGGGAGGTGACCAAGCGGTGCACGTGGGTGGTGAGGCGGCCCGTGAACACGGCGCGGTCCTCGGGGTCCACCCGGGTGTCCCGCAGAAGGTGCTCCCTGACGAACTGGAGCACCTGCTCCTGACCGTCGAGGCCCTGGGGGATCGAGTGCTCATGCTGCATGTGGAGGCCTCCTCGGTTGGCACGCATCACGACCGTGGGGAGTCATGGTGCCCGGGATCCCCCTTGATGCCGGGCTCTGTCCGACCGCCACCGCGCGGCGGCGGACGATCCCGTCAAGCATAGACACGCGCAGTGCGGTGACCTGGAGGTGACCGCCAGATGACCCGGGCGGCACCGGGCGTTAACCCCACAGGTTGTGCACAGAGTTATCCACAGGTGTGGAAACCACGGCGTGTCCCCGGTGCCCCCACCGGGGGAAACACCAGTGTCACCGCAGGTCAGAGGCCGGTGGGGAAAATCCTCACCGTATGTGGACAACCCTGTGTAGAACTCCTCCCACCAGGTCCGCGCCGTCCACGTACCCGGTGGTACGTGAACGGCGCGAGAAGGGAGGACGGGTCAGGAGGCCTTGTCGTACCCGTGGTCGCCCAGCCACTGCTTGGCGGCGTCCGCGGGGTTCTGCTGCTCGTCCCCGCTGACCTTGCGGTTGAGGTCGATGAGGTCCTCCGTGGTCAGCTTGGACGAGAACTCGTTGAGCGCGTCCACCGCCTTCTGCGGCAGCCGGTCCGGGGCGGTGAGCGGTAGCACCTGCTGGGCAATGAAGTTGTCCTTGGGGTCCTCCAGCACCACGAGCTTCTGGTCCTTGATGGCCGGGGTGGTGGTGAAGATGTCCGCCACCTGGGCGTCGCCCTTGGTCAGTGCCTGGACGGTGAGCGGCCCGCCGCCGTCGTTGATGGGCTGGAAGGACTTGAAGGAGCAGTCGTACTTCTTCTTGAGCCCGCTCGTACCGTAGGCGCGCTCCTGGAACTCCGGGGGCCCCGCCATGACCAGCTCCCCGCACACCGAGGAGAGGTCCTCGATGCTCTTCAGGCCGTACTTGTCCGCGGTGGCCTGCGTGATCACGAGGGCGTCCTTGTCCTCGGCCTTCGAGGCGTCCAGCACGGAGAGCTTCTGGTCCTCGAGCGCTGCCGGCAGCGCCTTCACGATGTCCTCGGCGGAGGCGGCCGTGGCGTTCTTGTCCGCGAAGAGCAGCAGGTTGCCGGAGTAGTCCGGGACAACGTCCACGGAGCCGTCCTTGACCGCTCCCACGTAGGCCTCGCGGGCCCCGATGCCCGGCTTGGTCTCCACGGAGACCCCGGCGTCCCGCAGCACGCCGGCGTAGAGCTCCGCCACGATCTGAGACTCCGGGAAGTCGGCCGAACCCACGGTGACGGTGTCGGAGGAGCCGCTCGCGGCGTCGTCGCCCCCGCCCAGGGGGTCCGAGCCGCCGCACGCGGTGAGGGCGAGCAGTGCCGTGGAGGCCACGGCGACCCATGCTGCGGGGCGCCAGGTTGCGTGGCGGGTGGAGGTGGGGGTGGTCATGGTCGATCTCCTGCCGTTGCGAGACCCGGTGACGTCACCAGGCGTTGTACGAGGGCGAGCGCTGCGTCCGCGGCCAGTGCGAGCACGGCCACGAGCACCACGGACCCGAGCATGCGCGCGTAGTCGCGCACCGCGAGCCCGTCGATCAGGTAGCGGCCGAGGCCGCCCAGGTTGATGTACGCCACGATGGTCACCGTGGCCAGCACCTGCAGCGCGGCGTTGCGGATCCCGCCCAGGATCACGGGCAGCGCCACGGGAATCTCGACGCGCGTGAGGACCTGGCGCTCCGTCATCCCCATGGACCGGGCCGCGTCCACGAGCGCTGGCGAGACCGCCGCGATCCCCGAGTACGTCCCCGAGAGGATGGGCGGCACGGCCAGCAGCACCAGCGCGAGGATCGGCGGCAGCAGCCCCAGGCCCATGAGCAGCGTGAACAGGGTCAGCAGGCCCAGCGTGGGCAGAGCGCGCAGGGCACCTGCCAGACCCACGACCACGCCGCCCCCGCGGCGGGTGTGCCCCACCCACAGGCCCAGCGGCACGGCCACGGCCAGCGCGATCACCATGGTCAGCGCGCTGTAGCCCACGTGCTCGAGCAGGCGCTGGGGGATGCCGGAGGGCCCACTCCAGCTGGCGGGGTCCGTGAGGAACTGTGCGGCGTCGGCAACGAGACTCATGCGCGGGCACCCCCGGACTCCACGGCGGCCAGGGCTCCGGTCGCGTCACGCGCGCCGCCCGCAGTGCGGCCGGGGCCGCGGGTGTCACGACGACGCCGCCCGCCGACCTCCCGCGCGCCCGTTCCCGGGCGCTGCCAGCGGGTGAGCACCTGTCCCAGCAGTCGCAGCAGCTGGTCCAGCACCACGGCGATCAGCACGGTGGCCACGATGCCCACGAGGATCTCGGCGACGATCGAGCGGCGCAGCCCGTCCGTGAACAGGGTGCCCAGCGATTGGATGCCGATCACCGCGCCCACCGAGACCATGGAGATGTTCGAGACGGTGGCCACCCGCAGGCCGGCGACCATCACGGGCACCGCCAGGGGCAGCTCCACCCCGAAGAAGCGCCGCGCGGGCCGGTACCCCATGGCCGTGGCGGCCTGCAGGACGTCCCGGTCCAGGGACTCGAAGGCGTCCACGCACGAGCGCACGAGGATGGCCACCACGTACAGAGTCAGTGCCACGATCACGTTGACCACCGAGGTCATCCTGGTCCCCAGGACCAGGGGAAGCACCACGAAAAGGGTCAGCGAGGGGATCGTGTACAGCAGCGAGGAGCCCGTGACGAGCAGCGGGCGCAGCCAGCGGCTGCCCGCCGCCAGCCGGGCCAGGGGCACGCTGACCAGCAGCCCCAGCACCACGGGGAGCACGGACTGCACGAGGTGCGCCCCGGCGAGGTCCAGGACGGTGTGCCAGTTGTTCGTCAGCCAGTTCACGGGTGCTCCGGGCGGTCGTAGCGCGCGGAGCGCTGCTCCTCGATGGCGCGCATGACGTCCCCGCCGGGCACCACTCCGGCCACGGAGCCGTCCCCGTTGACGGCCACGGCCTGCCCCGAGGGTGAGGAGAGGGCGGCGTCGAGCGCGGTGCGCAGCGAGTCGCCGTCGTGCCAGAGGGTGCCGCCCACGCGCAGCTGGTCGCTGGGAGCGGGCTCTCCCGTTGCAGAGACCGGCAGCCAGCCCAGGGGGTGGCGGCGCTCGTCCACCACCAGCAGCCAGTCCGGGTCCGTGGCTGCGGCGGATTGCCACGGGGCCACCCGACCGGCCGCCGCGCCGCCGTCGTCCGTGCCGCCGTCGCCCGTGGCGCCGTCCCGCATGCCCGGCCCCAGCAGGATGCGCTCCCCCGTGCCGGAGACGATCGCCGCCACGGGCTGCAGGGCCACGGTGGCGCTGTCGAAGCCCAGGGAGCGGAAGCCGCGGTCACGGCCGATGAAGTCCGCCACGAAGTCGTCCGCCGGGGCGCGCAGCAGCTCCTCCGGGGTCGTGTACTGGGCCAGTCGACCGCCGCGCGCGAAGACCGCCACGCGGTTGCCCAGCAGGACGGCCTCGTCGATGTCGTGGGTGACGAAGACGATGGTGCGGTGCAGCCGCTTCTGCAGGTCCAGCAGCTCCCGCTGCAGGTCCTGGCGCACCACCGGGTCCACGGCCGAGAACGGCTCGTCCATGAGGAGGATCGGGGGGTCTGCGGCGAGCGCCCGGGCCACGCCCACGCGTTGCTGCTGACCGCCGGAGAGCTGGGCCGGGTAGCGGGTGGCGAGGGACTCGTCCAGGCCCACGGAGGCGAGCAGCTGGCGGGCGTCCGCGCGGGCGGTGCGCTTGGAAACACCGTTCAGGCGCGGCACGGTGGCGATGTTGTCCTCGACCGTCCGGTGCGGCAGCAGACCGGACTGCTGCATCACGTAGCCCATGGAGCGCCGCAGCTTGGCGGCGGGGATGCTCGAGACGTCCTGACCGTTGATCTCCACCGTGCCGGACGTGGGTTCCACCATGCGGTTGAGCATGCGCAGGGAGGTGGTCTTGCCGCAACCGGAGGGGCCCACGAAGACCGTGAGGGAGCCCGCCGGGATGTCCAGGTCCAGGTGGTCCACGGCCGTGGTGCCGTCCGGGTAGACCTTGCTGACTCCGCGGTACAGGATGGCCATGTCGGTCATGCGTCCGAGTCCCTTCGTTGGCGTGGGAATATTCTAGCCGTCCGCAACTATCAGTGAGCGCGCTTTCTTTCGTCGCGTGACGGGCCCTCGTCCGGGGACGCACCGTGCGGATCCCGCTCGGCTGCCTCCGGTGCCGCCAGGAACTCCGCCGGGATGTCCTCCGCCCCCGCCACGTCCCACAGCAGCTCAGGGTCGATGGGGACGCCCCGCCGCAGCACGCTCAGCCCGCCGCCGGACTCGTGCACCACGCACGCGACCTCGGACACTGAGCGCACCCCCGCCCTGCGCAGGGCGCCGTTGAGCTCCGAGCGGGTGATGTGGGCCCGCCGCAGGGCCTTCGGATCCACCCTGTCACCGGCCATGAGCACGCGCGCTGGCGCGTTGAGCACTCTCCGCCAGCGGTCCCGGGCCCCCAGGCTTCCGAAGACCACCTCCAGCAGGAACAGGGTGCTCAGGCCCACGACGCCGCTCGCGAACGTGGGCGGGTGGCCCAGAATCACGCGCCCCGCCACGGCGCCCAGCATCACCGTGATCACCACGTCGAACGTGGACATGGCCGAGAGCACCCGCTGGCCGAGCAGCCGCACGAAGACCAGGAAGACCAGGTAGATGCCCACCGCGGAGAGCACCACGGCCAGGGCGTGCGGCGCGCTGATGCCCAGCTCGGACCACAGCTCCTCCCACCCGCTCACGCGTGACCTTCCGCTCCGCGGTCGGCGGCCCGCCCCGCTTCCGTCCGCTCCGGCCCCCACCCCGTGGGATCGCCTCCGTCCTCCCGCTCACCCCGGGCATCGAGATGCCCGCACGCGTCGCAGGACCCGGCCGACGGCGTCGTCACCGATGGCGTCTCGTGGGGAGCGAACTGCGTCTCGTGCAGCTCCGCGTACCGCCCGCCGCGAGCCAGCAGCTCCGCATGGGTTCCGCGCTCCACGATCCGCCCGGCCTCGATCACCAGGATCTGGTCCGCCCGGCGGATGGTGGACAGGCGGTGGGCGATCACCACGGCGGTGCGCCCGTTCATGGCCTCGTCCAGGGCGGCCTGCACGTGCGCCTCGTTGGTGGAGTCGAGGGCGGAGGTGGCCTCGTCCAGGATCACCACGCGCGGGTGGGCGATCAGCAGCCGGGCGATGGTCAGGCGTTGCCGCTCACCACCCGAGAGCCGGTAGCCGCGCTCGCCCACCACGGTGTCCAGCCCGTCCGGCAGGGACTCGATCACGTGCCGCAGGCGGGAGCGCTCCAGGGCGTCCCACAGCTCGGCGTCCGTGACGCCCTCCCGCGCCACGCCCAGGTTCGCGCGGATGGTGTCGTGGAAGAGGTGACCGTCCTGCATGACCATGCCCACCGTGTGGCGCAGGGACTCGAACGTGGTCTCGCGCACGTCCTGGCCGCCGATGCGCACGGCGCCGGAGTCGACGTCGTACAGCCGCGCCACGAGCTGCGCGATCGTGGACTTGCCCGCACCGGAGGAGCCCACCAGCGCCACCGTGTGTCCGGGCTCGGCCCGGAAGTCGACGTCGTGCAGCACCTGTTCCCCGCCCCGGGAGTCCAGCACCGCCACGTCCTCCAGGGACGCGAGGGAGACCTGCTCCGCCGAGGGGTAGGCGAAGTCCACGTGCTCGAACTCCACGGCCACCGGCCCCTCCGGCAGGGCCCGGGCGGTGGGGCTCTCGAGGATCAGGGGCTTGATGTCCAGCACCTCGAAGACGCGCTCGAAGCTCACCACCGCGCTCATGATGTCCATGTGGGCGTTGGCGAGCATGGTCAGGGGCGTGTAGAGCCGTGTGAGGAGCATGCCCAGTGCCACCACGGACCCGGCGTCCAGGTGGCCGAGCAGCGCCTGTGTGCCGCCCACCCCGTAGACCAGGGCGAGGGCCAGCGCGGAGACCAGGGTCAGGGCCGTGACGAACGTGGTCTGGAGCATCGTGGCGCGGATGCCGACGCCGCGGACGTCCGCCGCCCGGGCGGCGAACTCCCGGGACTCCTGGACCGGGTCCCCGTAGAGCTTGACCAGGGTGGCGCCGCCGGCGGAGAAGCGCTCCGTCATGCGCGTGGACATCTGCGCGTTGTACTGCGCGGAGCGGTGCTGCAGTGCGGCCAGCCTGCCGCCCATGGCGCGCGCCGGGATCAGGAAGATGGGGAGCAGCAGCAGGGACAGTGCCGTGACCTGCCACGAGATGGTGGCCATCACGCCCACGGTCAGCAGCAGGGAGACCAGGTTGGAGACCACCCCGGAGAGCGTTCCCGCGAAGGCCCGCTGCGCACCGATCACGTCCGTGTTCAGGCGCGAGACCAGGGCGCCCGTGCGGGTGCGCGTGAAGAACGCCAGGGGCATGGTCTGGACGTGGTCGTAGACCGCCGTGCGCAGGTCGTAGATCAGCCCCTCGCCGATCCGCGAGGACTGCCAGCGGCTCAGCAGGGAGAGCCCCGCGTCCACCACGGCCACCGCCGCGATGGCGACGGCGAGCCAGACCACCACCGCGACGTCGTGCCCGCCGGTGATCGCGTTGACCACGCGCCCGGCCAGCACCGGGGTGATCACGCCCAGCACGGCGAGGACCACGGAGACCAGGACGAACGCGAGGATCGCCCTGCCGTGCGGCCGGCCGAAGTCCACGATCCGCCGGACGGTGTCCCGGCTGATCTTCCGCCCCTTGTTCTCCTGGCCCTTCATAGTCCGCCACATGGCCATGTGGGCGCTCTGCATACTCACGCCCGTCACTGTAGACCCGGCGTCAGACCCTCACAGGGGCGGACACCGGGGTCGGTGCGTCAGACGGGGTAGTCCACCCCCAGGGCGGCCTTGGCACTGGAGCCGCAGTTCAGCGCCCTGCCGATCTCCCGCAGCTGGCCCACTTGCTCGTCGCTGAGGCGGTCGAAGACGATCTCACGGACGTGGCGAACGTGGGCCGGTGCGGCCTCCTCCACGCGCCGCAGCCCGGCGGGGGTGATCTCCGCGATCACCACGCGGCGGTCGTCCTGGCGGCCCTCACGAGTGACCAGTCCGTCCTTCTCCATTCGCGCGACGATGCGCGAGAGCCGCGACTGCGAGGTGTTGGTGGCGGTGGCCAGGGCGGACATCTTGTGCCGGTGGTCCGGAGCCTCGCTCAACATGGCCAGCACAAGGTATTCCGCCAGGGACATGTCTTCCTCGGAGCGCAGCTGCCCCTCGACGGCACCCGGCAGCCTGAACATGATGGACACGAGCGCGAGCCAGGCCTCCCGCTCCTCGGATGACAGCCAGTTCGTCTCACTCATGCCCAACAGTGTAGTCAGCATATATTTACGCGGCAAATGTTTCCGCCCCTGGGCGAACACCGCCCCGAGCGCCGCGCCTCAGCCGCCGATGGTGCGCGGCCGTCCGGCGAGCGCCACGAAGACCCCCTGCGCCACCGCGACCCCCGCGAGCAGCAGCAGCGGCAGAGTCCACGAGCCGGTCGCGTCCTTGACCAGACCGATCACCACCGGACCGAGCGCCGCGAGCACGTAGCCCAGGCTCTGTGCCATGGATGACAGTCCCGCCGCCTGGTGGTAGTCGACGGTGCGCAGCCCGAACAGGGCCATTGCCAGCACGATCGCCCCGCCCGTGCAGAAGCCCGCGCACAGAGCCCAGAGCAGGGACAGCCCGGGCAGGAGCAGCATTCCCAGCACCCCCACCAGCCCTGCGCCCGCGAGCACGATCCCCAGTCCTGACTGGGCCCGCAGCCGGGGGATCACGAACGCGGAGAACAAGGTGCCCACCAGCCCGCACGCCTGGAAGGCGAAGTGGAACCAGCCGGCCTGCACCGCACTCGCCCCGTTGGCGATCTGGATGGCTGGCAGCCACGTGATCATCGTGTAGTAGATGGTGGACTGCAGCCCCATGAACAGGCTCACCTGCCACGCGAGCGGTGAACGCAGGGGCAGCCGGGCGCGTTCGGGGCGGGCCACGGGTGCGGAGGGCGACGCCGCGGCGTCGGGACCGGATGCGTGTGCGGTCGCCGTCGGGGTCGCCGCACGGACGGAAGCGGTGCCCAGGATCCAGGGGAGCAGGGTGGCCACGCCGATCACCGCGAGGCCCGCCCAGATGCCCAGGGCGAAGCGCCACCCGGAGGGCACCACGCCGGCGATGGGCACCACCAGTCCGGAGGCGAGGGCTGCGGCCAGCGCCGTGACGGACTGGTAGAGACCGGTCATGGGGCCGATGCGCTGCGGCCAGTCGCGCTTGATGAGGGACGGGATGAGCACGTTGAGGACGGCGATCGCGGCGCCGAGCAGCAGTGTCCCCACCCAGATCAGTCCGGGCCCGGAGATGGAGCGCAGCACGATGCCCACGGCCAGGACGGCGAGCGCGCTGCCCAGGGTGCGTTCGAGTCCGCACCTCTCCGCGAGCCGAGGTGCGAAAGGGGAAACCGCGGCGAACGCCACGAGCGGCAGGCTCACGAGCAGGGACGCCTGGAACGCGCTGAGCCCCACCTGCTCCTCGATCTGCGGCAGCACAGGCCCCACCGCGGTGATGCCCGCCCGGAGGTTGGCGCCCAGCAGGAGCACCCCCAGCAGCAGCAGTCCGGCTCGGGGGCCCCTCCCGACCGTTGAGGGAGGCGTGCTGGCACGGACAGTGGTCACCGGTCAACCACCTTTCGACGACGTCCTGCCACCATAATGGGGCCATGGACTCCCTCGACATCTGGCCCGCGCCCGTGACCTCCGACGACCGCGGGTTCGACGCCGCGGTGCTGCGTCAGCTGGGCAGGAAGCCCGCCGCAGCCCCGGCGGAGGAGCGGGCGGTCGGCTCCCCTGAGGTGGCCGGGCCCGGTTTCCAGGACGCCTCCGCTCCGCAGGACTCCGCCGGCGCTGGTGACGCCGCCGCCGTTCCCGCCCGGGACCCCGCGGGCACCGGGGAGCGCACCGCCGCGGGCCGGCCCACCCTGCGCGAGAAGCTCACGGCCTCCCTGCTGCTCGTGATCCCCCTGATCTCCGCGCTCGTGGTGGTGCTCAGCGCCCTGCGCTTCGCGGACGCCCACAACGGGTGGTGGCTGGGCCTCATCGCGGTGGTGCTCGTGCTGGCCGCGCTTTCCTGGGTGTCCGTGCTGCGGCGCAGTTTCGCCAGGGCCCAGCGCCACCTGTCCGTACGACTGCCGGGCGTCGTCGGCCACGGTGTGGGCATCGTGCGCGAGCTGGACGTGGAGTCCCCCTTCGACGAGAACGGCGTCTCGGACACCGTGACCGCCCACCTCACCCTGCGCGTGAACCCCACGCAGGGCCCGGCGTTCACCGCCGTGCTGGACGCGGTCTACGCACTGGCTGACGCCGAGAAGCTCACCGTGGGATCGCACGGGCCGGTGCGCTACCTGCGCTCGGATCCGGAGCACACCGTGAGCATCGAGACCCGGCTGGACGAGCAGCGGGTCCAGCAGATCTACCGCGCGGCGGCCATGAACTGACCAGCCCCTTATTCCCTACGAGGCCCCGCAGCGGAGCTCTCGGCACGCGTCGGCGTCGTCGTCCGGTGGTTGCTGCTCAGCCGATGGAGGACTCGCGGGGCGAACGCGCCCGGTCTCCCACGGGCTTCCGCGCCCCGGAACCGCGTTCCTCCGAACGACGTCCCTCCGCGGGACGCAGCGGGGAGGAGCCCACCCGGCGAGAACCGGCGGCGGGAACGACGTCGTGCTGCTCGGTGTCCGCCTCCGGCTCCTCGACCACGCGCGTCCCGGTGCCCCGGGCACGGGAGGGGGCCTCGTTGATCGCCGTGATGCTCACGGCCATCACGTTGAGCGCGACGCCCAGGATGGTGAGGAGCCAGGCGAGCGCGGCCACCGAGGCCACGGCGAACACCAGGCCGAGCACGATGAGCACGAGGGACGTGAGATAAGCGGGGGTCTTGGCACGTCGGAAGTTGAACTTCATGTCCCCTATTTGATCATGTTTCCCCCGGCGCCCCGCGCTGGATCCGGCCCCGGCCAGGGACTTCACCGAGAACTTAACGGCTTGTCAGATCCGCGGCACAGCAGTTCACTGGGAGTAGTTGTCACAGAAAGGATCCACCAGGATGTCCAAGAACCAGACACTTCAGCTCAACGACGGCCACTCCATCCCGCAGCTCGGCTTCGGCGTGTGGCAGGTGGAGTCCGATGTCGCGGAGGACGTGGTGGCCAAGGCCCTGCAGGTGGGTTTCCGCCACATCGACACCGCCGAGATCTACGGCAACGAGGAGGGCGTGGGTCGCGCGATCGCCAAGAGCGGCATCCCCCGCGAGCAGCTCTTCGTGACCACCAAGCTGTGGAACGACAACCAGGGCCACGACTCCGCCCTCCATGCCATCGACGCGTCCCTCGAACGCCTCGGCCTGGACTACGTGGACCTCTACCTCATCCACTGGTCGCAGCCGGAGAAGGGCAAGTACCTGGAGACCTGGAAGGCGTTCCAGGAGATCAAGGACTCCGGCAAGGCACGCTCCATCGGCGTCTCCAACTTCACGCCGAAGGCCCTGCAGGACGTCGTGGACACCGGGGTGGTCCCCGCCGTGCACCAGATCGAGCTGCACCCCTCCTTCAACCAGCAGCACATGCGCGAGATGGATGCCCGCAACGGCATTCTCACAGAGGCGTGGTCCCCGCTGGGACAGGGCAAGGAGGAGCTGCAGGACGAGACCATCGGCCGGATCGCCGAGGCGCACAGGGCCACCCCCGCGCAGGTCATCATCGCGTGGCACCTTGCCATCGGCAACGTGGTCTTCCCCAAGTCCGTGACCCCGGAGCGCATCCAGCAGAACTGGGACGCCCAGCAGGTCACCCTCACAGCGGAGGAGATCGAGGAGATCAACGGTCTCACCCGCGAGGACGGTCGACTGGGCTCGGACCCGGCCGACTTCAACGACTGACCGGGTGACCACCCACGGCCCAGCCGCCGCCCACCCGAGGTGACGCGGCGCCGTCGGCACCCCCGTCCGGCGCTCGCGCCTGACGCGCCGACCACGCCGTTCGGCGCGGAATGATGGCCCCGGGACCCTCACAGGAGGACCCCGGGGCCGTTCCCGTGGTGCGTCGCAGGCCCGGGCACCCAGCCCGGGGGTGCATCATGGACTGTTATGAGTCAGAACAGCCCGGACGGCAGCCACGCGCACACCGCGGCGGCCACACCCCAGCCAGCCATCGACCCGCACAACCCAGCGGGCAGGAAAACCTTCTTCGGCCAGCCCGGAATGCTGGCCAACCTCTTCTCGGTGGAGATGTGGGAGCGCTTCTCCTTCTACGGCATGCAGGCTCTGGTCCTGTACTACATGTACTACGCCGTCTCGGACGGCGGTCTGGGCATCGACAAGGGCGTGGCCGCCGGGATCGTGGGTGCCTACGGCGGCACCGTGTACCTGTGCTCCATCCTGGGCGGCTGGATCGCGGACCGGCTGCTGGGCTCCGAGCGCACCATGCTCGCCTCGGCGGTGCTCATCATGGCGGGCCACATCGCCCTGGCCCTCATTCCGAGTGTGATCGGCCTGACCATCGGCCTGCTGTGCATCGCCGTGGGCTCCGGCGGTCTGAAGACCACGTGCGTGAACCTCGTGGGAACCCTCTACGAGCGTGACGACCCCCGCCGTGACGCGGGCTTCTCCATCTACTACATGGGTGTGAACATCGGCGGCCTGTTCGGCCCCCTGCTCACCGGCTTCGCCTGGGCCAAGTGGGGCTTCCACATGGGCTTCGGTCTCGCAGCGATCTTCATGGCCTTCGGCCTGGTGCAGTACACCCTCACCCGCAAGGGTCTGCCCGCCACGGTGCACACCGTGGCCAACCCGCTGCCCCGCTCGCAGTACGGCAAGTGGATCGGCATCGTCCTGGCGGCCGTGGTGCTCGTGGTGGTGCTGCTGCTCACCGGAGTCCTCCACCCCGCGAACCTCTCCAAGGCCGTGATCCTCGTGGTGGTGGTCTCCGCCGTGGCGCTGTTCGTGACCATGCTGCGTGACAAGGAGCTCTCCCCGGACGAGCACTCCCGGGTGATCGCGTTCATCCCCCTGTTCATTGCCACCGCCGCATTCTTCTCGCTGTTCCAGCAGCAGTTCACCGTGCTCGCCATCTACGCGGACACCCGGCTGAACCTCAACCTGTGGGGCTTCGATTTCAAGCCCTCGCTGACCCAGTCCATCAACCCTGTCTTCATCGTCCTGCTGGGCATGGTGTTCGCGGCAGCGTGGACCAAGCTGGGCACCCGCCAGCCGAGCACCCCCGTGAAGTTCGGCGTGGCGCTGCTGCTGATCGGCGTGGCGTTCCTCACCTTCGTGACGCAGGCACACACGCCGTCCGTGTTCATCGGGTGGATCGTGCTCGTGCTGTTCTTCGCCACCCTGGGCGAGCTGTTCCTCTCCCCGGTGGGCCTGTCCCTGGCCACCAAGCTCGCCCCGCGGAAGTTCCCCGTACAGATGATCGCGCTGTACAACCTCTCCGTGGCCCTCGGCACCGCGCTGTCGGGCTCGCTCGCGGAGTTCTACTCCGCGGACAACGAGGTGGGGTACTTCGGCACCATGGGCGCGATCACCATCGTGCTCGGCGTCGTGATGCTCCTGGCGTCCAAGCCCATCCTGAAGCTGATGCGCGGCATCCGCTGAGAACCCCTTCCCGCACCACCGCGCCCCGCGCCGCTTCCACGGCGCGGGGCGCGTCTCTCTCCTCGCCGACGACGCCCGCTCACGTCCCGGACGACGGCACCGCTTCACTCCCTGGGGGACGCCACTCCTCCTCCGGGGCGATGACACCGCACCCCCGGCTCCACGCCGGTGCCCCCGCCCCTACTCCCCATCCCTTATGGTTGCCTGTAAGAATGAGCCGCAGGTCACACCCCGGTGTGATCGGACCAAACATCCGGAGTGGATCCCACAGGGTCCCTTCGTGGAGGAGACCATGAGCGATCCATCATCATCGCGGGGCGCCACCTCGGCGTCAGCGTCGAGGGACACGACCCCCGCACCCGCGGGAGACAGCACCGACTCCGGTGGGCAGAGCCACGAGCTCAAGCGGGTCATGGGCCCGGGACTGCTGCTGCTGTTCATCGTGGGGGACATCCTGGGCACGGGCGTGTATGCCCTCACGGGAAACATCGCCGGGGAGATCGGCGGTGCTGCGTGGGCCCCGATCCTCGTGGCCTTCGTGGTCGCCACGATCACCGCCTTCTCCTACCTGGAGCTGGTGACCAAGTACCCCGGGGCTTCCGGTGCGGCGCTCTACACGCACAAGGCCTTCGGTCTGCACTTCCTCACGTTCCTGGTGACCTTCGCCGTGCTGTGCTCCGGGCTGACGTCCGCTGCCACCGCCTCCAGCACCGTGGCGTCCAACTTCGCCAAGGGCTTCCACCTGGACATGAGCCCCCTGGGCATCACCGTGGTGGCCGTGAGCTTCATGGCGCTGCTGGCGCTGATCAACCTGCGCGGGGTTTCCGAGTCCGTGAAGCTCAACGTGGTGCTCACGGTCATCGAGCTCACCGGCCTGCTCATCGTGATCCTCGTGGGTTTCTGGGCCGCGTTCCAGGGCAACGCGGACTTCAGCCGCACGGTGGTGTTCGAGACCTCTGACGACAAGGGAATGTTCATGGCCCTGACCGCTGTGACCTCCCTGGCGTTCTTCTCCTTCGTGGGCTTCGAGGACTCCGTCAACATGGTCGAGGAGACCAAGGACCCCACCCGCAACTTCCCGCGCGTCATGCTCACGGGCCTGTGCATCACCGGCGTCATCTACGTGCTGGTGTCCCTGTTCACCGTGGCGATCGTCCCCATCGGCGAGCTCGGCGAGTCCACCACCCCGCTGCTCGACGTGGTGAAGATCGGTGCGCCGGGCGTTCCCATCGACACCATCTACCCGTTCCTCACCATCTTCGCGGTGGCGAACACGGCGCTGATCAACATGCTCATGGCCTCCCGACTGCTGTACGGCATGGCCAAGCAGAGTGTGATCCCCGGGTTCCTGGGCAAGGTCCTCCCGCGCCGCCGGACCCCGTGGACGGCCATCATCTTCACCACCGCGCTCGGGATGGTGCTGATCATTCTG
This sequence comes from Kocuria sp. UBA5001, assembly GCF_002398425.1. NCBI lineage: Bacteria > Bacillati > Actinomycetota > Actinomycetes > Micrococcales > Micrococcaceae > Kocuria > Kocuria sp. UBA5001. The sequence continues at coordinate 65,534 of NZ_DGYR01000019.1, read as the reverse complement.
GTGAACAACGCCATGGGCAAGGGCACGGCCTCCGCCCTCGGTGGCACCACCGCGCTGCTGCTGCTGGGGGTTTTCACGGTGGTCAACATCGCCGCGATCATCCTGCGCCGTGACCACTCCCAGGAGGGCCACGAGTACTTCCACGCCCCGCGCATCCTGCCCTATCTCGGCGCCGTCACGTGCGCGTTCCTGCTCGGGCCGTGGGCACAGGACACCATCGAGTACCAGATCGCTGTCGTGCTGCTGGCACTCGGCGTGGTGCTGTGGCTCGTGAACTTCCTCTACGGCCGCCTGGTCACCGGGCGCCGCACGCGGTTCCAGCACCCGGAGGACATCGCGCACCTCGAGGACATCGACCGGTGAGCGCAAGTGCCCCCGCAGAACACCCCTCACGACCAGGAGACGCCATGAAGATCGTCGTCGGCTACCTTCCCACCCCCGCCGGCCGAGCCGCCCTGCGCGCAGCCATGGCAGAGGCCACCCTGCGCTCCGCGGAGCTCGTGGTGGTCCAGGCGCACCACACCAAGCGCTGGGGCCGCCACACCAGCCCCGAGGAGACCGAGACGGCACTGCGCGAGGACCGCGCGGCGCTGGAGGAGAGCGGCCTCAAGTACGAGCTCGTGCCCGTGGCGGACGACGCCGATCCTGCGGACATCATCCTCGACGTCACGGACCGCACCCACACCCAGCTTCTCGTGATCGGCACACGCAGGCGCACCCCCGTAGGGAAGCTGATCATGGCACCCACCACGCAGCGCCTGCTGCTCGAAGCGGGCTGCCCCGTCCTGTGCGTCAAGGCCGGGTACGGCTCCGACTGAGCACGCAGCCCCGGGGCTGCCAACGACAGACCCCACGAACGACGGCGGGCCGG
>NZ_DGYR01000019.1:34537-64521 GCF_002398425.1 Kocuria sp. UBA5001 | reverse complement strand
CCGGCCCGCCGTCGTTCGTGGATGGGGATGGTGGGAGGCGTCTCAGGCCGCGCGGTCCGATCGGTGCCCGGTGTGGGCGGAGGCGTCGTATGGAGCCGTGCGAGCTGCGGTGACCACCGGCTGCTGCTCCGTGTAACGGGTGCCCCGCTGAGGTTCAGCACCTGCGCGAGCCGTGGCCGCGGCGGACCGGGCCGCAGTGCGCGCCGTGGCGGGCAGCCGCGGGGTGACCCCGGCCTGCTGCCAGGAGAAGCCGAAGGCGAGCGCGGGAACCACGGTGTTGGCCACGGAGGCGCCGACCATCACCCCCGCGGCGGCCACGGGCAGCGCCGCAAGGACGTCCAGGGGGTAGTGCGCCCCGGAGTACACCCGGGCCGCGGCCACGAGCGCCGTGGTGAGACCACCCCACAGCAGGAGGTTGCGACGGGCGCGCCGACTCGACGCCACCAGGCTCAGCGCGAGGACGATGGCCACCGCCGCGCCCGTGTGCGAGGACGGGAAGGACAGGGAGCCGGTCACGGGACTCAGGGGGTCGCCCGTGAGGAAGGTGGGGCGGGGGCGCTCCACGAGGACCTTCACGAGGCCCACCGCACCCCAGCCCGCGAGGGCGAGGATGCCGAAACCCGTGGCGTCCAGGGGGCGTCGTCGGACGACCGCGAGCCACCCGATGACGGCGGCCACGATGAGCACCACTGCACCGTTGGACAGTGCGAACGTCACCGCCGTGGCCAGGGTGTCCAAGAGGACGTTGCGATGCTGGGACAGCCCCTCGAGCAACGCGGTCTCCCCGTCGGTGACCTGCGGTGACAACACCAGCAACCGACCGATCGTCGCCGTCAGAAGCACGGTGACGAGAGGTACGGCCACGCGGTGTCGCAACTGCGGCAACTGCCACGGGGACCCGCCCGGCGAGGGGGAAGTGTACTGCGCCGGATTGGTCATGACCCAATGGTGACACGGGACACCGAGTGAACCCTGATCACGGCGTGTCGTGACGAGCAGGGAACAAAAACATGACGGAACATGATGTTTCACGTGAAACACGTGATTAATAAACAATCCATAGAGTTTTTATTCTTCAGCCAGAATGTTTTCCGGCCACGCATCACGCATGCTGTGTGCGCCACGGCAGGAGCCCACTGCGGGGTTCGTTTACTTTCCCCTGTGCCCGTCCTACTCTTGGGACACTGTCCTTCCCCGGCAGCCGCTCCATCCGGGCCGATCAGGCCCGGGAGACCCGCAGCGACGCGCCCTCGCCCCCGGTGACTCTCCGGAGGCACGGCGTCTTCCCGGGCGTGGGACTCTCATGAGGGTTCGACACTGCACAGCAAGGGAGCTGCGGGATGAGTCATCCAGGGCAAGCACATCAGCCGGAACGTCATCAGACGAACACCGGCGCGGTCATCCGCATCACGACCGTGGCCGCCTTCGGTGGTCTCCTCTTCGGGTACGACTCCGCCGTGATCAACGGCGCGGTCTCCTCCATCCAGTCCACGTTCGACGTCGGCCCCGGCCCCCTCGGCTTTGCGGTTGCCGCGGCGCTGCTTGGTGCGGCGGTCGGCGCGTTCTTCGGCTCGCGCATCGCAGACCGCACGGGGCGCATCCCGATCATGAAGGTCGCGGCGCTGCTGTTCCTGCTCTCCGCGATCGGCTGCGCCCTCACCCAGTCCATCGAGTGGCTCGTCTTCTGGCGAGTGGTGGGCGGCATCGGCGTGGGCGTGGCTTCGGTGATCGCCCCGGCGTACATCGCGGAAGTCGCACCGGCCCACCTGCGCGGGCGACTCGGCTCGCTGCAGCAGATGGGCATCGTGCTCGGCATCTTTCTGTCCCTGTTGATCGACGCCCTGCTCGCCAACTGGGCGGGCGGCGCCGCCCAGGAGCTGTGGTTCGGTCTCGCAGCCTGGCGCTGGATGTTCCTCATCATGGCCGTGCCCGCCGTCGGCTACGGCGTGGGTGCGTTCATGATCCCCGAGTCCCCGCGGTACCTGGTCTCCGCGGGCCGCCCGGACGAGGCGCGCGCCGTTCTCTCCCGCATCCACGGCGACGAGGCCGTGGACTCCCGAGTGGCGAAGATCGAGAGCACCGTCAACAACGAGCGCAAGCCCCGCTTCGCGGACCTGCGCGGTTCCCTGGCCGGGCTCAAGCCCGTGGTGTGGGTGGGCATCGGCCTCGCCGCGCTGCAGCAGTTCGTGGGCATCAACGTGATCTTCTACTACTCCAACGTGCTGTGGGAGTCCGTGGGCTTCAAGGAGTCGGACTCCTTCACCATCTCGGTGGCCACCTCCGTGGTCAACGTGCTGGTCACGATCGTGGCCATCTTCCTGGTCGACCGCATCGGCCGCCGTCCCCTGCTGCTCGTGGGCTCGGCCGGGATGACCGCCTCCCTGGCGGTCCTCGCGGTCGTCTTCGCCACGGCCAACAAGGTCATGGTGGACGGCCAGCTCACCCCGGACCTCGGTCCCGTGGCCGGCCCGCTCGCGCTGATCGCCGCCAACCTCTTCGTGGTGTTCTTCGGCGTCTCGTGGGGTCCGCTCATGTGGGTCCTGCTGGGCGAGATGTTCCCCAACCACATCCGCGGTGCCGCCCTGGCGGTCGCCGGGGCCGTGCAGTGGATCGCCAACTGGGGCGTCACTGTCTCCTTCCCGTCCCTGTCCAACTACTCGCTGGGCCTGACCTACGGCATCTACGCGTTCTTCGCGCTGGTGTCCCTGGTCTTCACCGTGAAGATGGTGCGGGAGACCAACAACGTGGAGCTCGAGGACATGCGGGCCTGATCCCCTTCCCCAGCACCACCACGATGCCCCGGATCCGCCACGCGGACCGGGGCATCGTCATGGGCGGCGCCACAATGACGTAGTTACCGCCGGGTTCGGGTATTTTCGAGACACATCTCATGAGACACACCTCACAGGGATCGCCCCCGTGGTGATCACTCGAACTTCAACGGCGAAAAGAGAGCATCCCATGACGCATCCCACAGCCACACGTTCCACGGACCGCAAGTCCGCGGGCCACGTGATCGTCGACTCCCTCGCAGCCCACGGGGTGCAGCGGGCCTACGTGGTCCCGGGCGAGAGCTATCTGGACGTGCTGGACGGGCTGCACAATTCACCCATCGAGACAGTGGTGTGCCGCCAGGAGGGCGGTGCCGCGTACATGGCGGAGGCGGACGGGAAGATGAACACCGTGCCGGGCGTGGCCATGGTGACCCGCGGCCCGGGTGCGGCCAACGCGCATGTGGGGCTGCACACGGCGTGGCAGGACTCCACCCCCATGGTGCTCTTCGTGGGTCTCATCCCGTTCGAGCACCGGGAGAAGGAGGCCTTCCAGGAATTCGACCCCCACTCGTGGTTCGCGTCCGGCGCCAAGCGGGTGATGGTCCTGGACCACGCGGAGCGCGCGTCCGAGTACGTGGCGGAGGCCATGTTCGCGGCGCGCTCCGGACGCCCCGGACCCGTGGTGGTGGGGCTGCCGGAGGACATCATCACGCGGAAGATCGACCCTGCGCTGCACCCCGAGATCCCCGTGGCGGGCGGGGGCATGACCGTGGAGGACTGGAAGGCCCTGGAGACGGCCCTCCAGGAGTCCAGCAAGCCGCTGTTCGTCTTCGGCGGCAACGACTGGACCACGGAGGGCGCGGAGAAGTTCACCGGTTGGCTGGAGCAGCACCACATCCCGGCCGCCGCGGAGTGGCGCTGCGAGGGGACCGTGCCGTTCGGCTCCCCCTCCTACGTGGGGCCGATCGGCTACGGGCGCCCCAAGCCCACCGTGGACCTCCTGGAGGAGACGGACCTGCTGGTCTTCGTGGGAACCGTCCCCGGCGACGTGATCACGAACGGCTTCCTGGTGCGCCAGGACTGGTCCAAGCACAACTTCATCGTGACCATGGACCCCTCCATGCGCGGCCGGTCCGGGCCCGTGACCTACCAGATCGTGGCCAAACCGGACGTCTTCGTGCGAGACCTCGTGCGCATGGAGCTGCCGGTCAAGGACGTGTGGCGGGACTGGTGCTCCCGCATGCGGCGCCAGCAGGAGAAGTTCTCCGCGCCCACCGAGACCCACCCCGAGGACGGCCCGGCCAGGATGGACACCATGATGGCGAACCTCGTGGCCACGCTTCCCGAGGATGCCATGGTCACGTTCGGGGCAGGTGAGCACACCAACTGGGCGCACCGCTACTTCCCCACCAACGGTTACGCGTCGATGATCTCGGCCCGCAATGGTTCCATGGGCTACTCGATACCCTCCGCAGTCGCCGCCTCCCTCAACCACCCCGGGCGCCGGGTGGTCTCGATCGCCGGGGACGGGGAGTTCCTGATGAACGGCCAGGAGATCGCTACCGCCGCGCAGTACGGTGCCACCCCGCTCGTGATCGTGATGGACAACCAGGAGTACGGCACCATCCGCACCCACCAGGAGGTGCAGTACCCGGGGCACGTCTCCGGCACGCAGCTGAAGAACCCGGACTTCGCAGCCATGGCCCGCGCCTTCCACGGCTTCGGGGTGCGCGTGGAGCGGGAGTCGGAGATCCCCGCGGCCCTCGAGCAGGCCTGCCGCGCGATCGACGAGGAGCACATCTTCGCCCTGATCCACCTCATTGTGGAGCAGCGCCGCAAAGCATACTGACTGTTCGTGTTGGGTTCATCCCGGACGATGACGCCGCCGCGGCGCCCCCTTCGACGGGAGGGGCACCGCGATGTCGTCGTCCCTGGGAAGGGGCGCGGCCTCAGCGCAGGGGGTGCTCGAGCTGGTCCCGATGCATGCGCCCCACCAGCACCGCGGCAACACCCAGCGCGGGGGTGAGCACCGCGACGCCCCAGAACACCGCCTCGGGCGGCAGCACCTGGGACACCGGGCCGGCCAAGGCCATGGAGACCGGCATGAGGGAGAGCGAGACGAAGAAGTCCAGGGAGGAGATTCGACCCAGCATGTGCCCCGGAACCCGGCGCTGCAGCAGTGTCCCCCAGATCACCTGGCCCGCTCCACCGGTGGCCCCGAACACGCACAGCGCGAGTGCCATGACCCACCACGAGTGCGTGCTGCCCACGAGTCCGAACGGCAGCGTGCCGAAGCCCCAGAGCCAGATCATGGTGGTCAGGTACTTGCGCGGCAGCTGGAAGGACGCCATGATGCTCGCGCCCACGGCCGTGGAGACCCCGTAGAGCCCGAGCATCGCACCGTAGCCCGCCACCGTGCCGCCCAGGCGATCCACCACCAGGAACGGCACGAGCACCTCCAGGGGGCCCGTGAAGAGGAACACGGCGCTCATGGCCCACAGCAGCGTCCACAGCAGCCAGGGCGTGCGCAGGCAGTAGCGGAACCCCTCCACGAGGTCCCGCAGGGCGGAGGACCGGGCGGGCGCGCCGTCGTCCACGGGAGCGACGTCGCGCTCCGGGAGCCGCAGCCGCAGCATGAAGAAGAGTGCGATCCCGTGGGCCACCGCGATCGCCAGCACCGGGGCACCCGGCAGGGCGAGCCCCGTGAGGACTCCGCCCACCGCGGGGCCAGCGGCGAGCTGCAGCAGCGGGCGGGCTGTGCCCTCCACACCGTTGGCCGCGAGCAGCTGCTCCGGGGGCAGGACGCGGGGAAGGGCGGCCGAGTAGGCGGGGTAGAAGAAGCCCACGGCGCCCGAGAACACGAACGCGGCGAGCGCCAGGTGCCACAGGGCGAGGGTGTCAGTCCAGGTCAGCACGACGATGGCCAGGGCGGTGGTGAGGTTGGCGAGCTCCACGCAGCGCAGGATCACGGGCAGCGGGAAGCGGTCCGCGGCCACCCCGCCCACGAGCACGAAGACCACCGCACCGACCGCACCGGCCGAGGTGACGACGGAGAGGTCCACCGCCGAGCCCCCGAGGGCCATCACGCGGGCCACGAGTGCCACGGCCCAGAGCCCGGAGCCGAAGACGCTCACGCACATGGCCAGCACCAGCACGGTGTAGGCCCGGGAGGAGAATGGTCTGAGGGCTCGGGGCAGAGGCACCGTCACAGGCTACCGGCCGGGCGCGGCACCGCGTGGGCAGGGCCCACACCATGGCCTACCGTGGGACCGAGAACCCGCCCCACTGCCCCGAGGAGCACACCGTGCGCGCAACCCATGTCCCGGCCACCGGGATTGTCAACGTCGAACAGTGGCCCGAACCGGAGGCCACGCGGGACGGAGAGTTCGTGGCCCGCGTGGTGGCGGCCTCTGTGTGCGGCTCGGACCTGCACTCCGCCCTGCACGGGACGCTGCACCCCCGCGGCCCGGAGCTCGCGGGCTATCCCGGCCACGAAGGGGTGGGCGTGGTCGTGTCCTCCCGTTCGGAGAAGTTCCCCGTGGGCACACCGGTGCTGTGCGTGCCGCCGGGTGAGCTGGGCGGCACATTCGCCGAGTTCATCCTGCTGGACGAGGACCACGCGGTCGCGCTGCCCCCGGAGGTGGACCCGGAGGACCTCACCACCATGCGCCGGTACATGATGGCGCAGCAGATGGGCACGTGCCTCTACGCGATGAACCTCTACTGGCCCCGCGAGGTCCCCGAGCGCCACGCGGGCACGTGCGTGATCATGGGCGCGGGCTCGGCCGGCCTCTTCTTCCTGCAGGACGCCCTGCTGCGCGGCTTCGAGCAGGTGATCGTCTCGGACACCCAGCAGCACCGCCTGGACATCGCCCGCCGACTCGGCGCCCGCACGGTCCTGGTGCCGGACGAGAGCCTGCCGGAGGTCGTCTCCGAGCTCACTGGCAACGCGGGGGCGGACCTCGTGATCGAGGCCGTAGGGTCGGACGCGCTGCGGGCGGAGGCTGTGGAGGTCGTTGCCCACCGCGGCATCGTGGGGTGGTTCGGGCTGTACGAGAACTTCGATCCCGCCCCCGTCCCCATCTACGAGGTCTTCCGCAAGTGCGTGCGCCTGCAGGGCTCGGTCGCGGCTCAGTCCGAGCCCGGACTGGTGTCCTTCCACGAGGCCGTGCGCCGCATCCGGGACGGCGAGGTGGACGTGGACTACTGCCTGGGCCCCGTGCACACCCTCGAGGAGACGGGCCAGGTGCTGCGGATCGCGGAGCGCGGCGGTGAGGGGAACGTGAAGTTCACGATCACTCCGTAGCGTCCTGCTCCCGACGCCGTTCCCGCAGGCTCGTGAGGATCTGCAGCCCCACCGGGATCAGGGACAGCGCCACGATCAGCACGGCGATCAGGTCCACGTTGTCCCGGATGAAGGGGATGCCGCCCAGCAGGGAGCCGGCCACCACCATGATGGTCACCCACAGGAAGCCTCCCAGGATGTTCCACCCCACGAACTGGCGGTACGGGTGCCGCGCGGTGCCGGCCACCAGGGGGACGTACGTGCGCACGATCGGCACGAAGCGCGCGAGCACGATCGCCCGGCCGCCGTACTTCAGGAAGAAGTCCTCGGTCTGGGTGAGGTACTTGGTCTTCAGGAACCGGGCGTCGTCGGAGAAGAACCGCCGTCCGAACCTGTGGCCCAGGTAGTAGCCCACCTGGTCACCGGCCACGGCCGCGAGGAACGGCACGAGGATCATGAGCCACAGCGGGATGTGCAGCGCCTGGTGCAGCAGCCCGCACGCGAAGAGCAGCGAGTCGCCGGGCAGGAAGGGGAACAGCAGGCCGGACTCGATGAACACCATCAGGGCAGTCCCCGCGAGCGCCCACGGGCCCAGTTGTTCGAGCAGCTGGGCTGGATCCCCCAGGGGGAGCAGTTCCGGGGTGAGCAGCCCCGCCGTGTGCATCAGTTCAGGGGTCATGGTGTCCTAGTATGCCTTCCCTCGCCGGGCCGTGCGGGTGAGTCGCCCCCGCACGCAGGATCCCTCAGTTCTTCTGCGGCTTCACGAACGGGAACCCCAGCACCTCCCGGATGGAGGTGGCCGTCATGAGCATGACCAGCCGGTCTAGTCCGATCCCCAGCCCGCCGGCGGGTGGCATGCCCACCTCGAGGGCGTCCAGGAAGTCGTCGTCCACCTCCATGGCCTCCGGATCCCCCGCCGTGGCCTTGAGGGACTGCTCCGTGAGCCGGTGGCGCTGCACCACGGGGTCGGTCAGCTCCGAGTACGCGGTGCCCAGCTCCATCCCGTTGACCACCAGGTCCCAGCGCTCCACGAGCCCCGGCTCGCTGCGGTGCGGCGCGGTCAGCGGCGAGGTCTCCTCGGGGAAGTCGCAGTAGAACGTGGGGAACACCGTGAGCGGCTCCACGAGCTCCTCGTAGAGGGCCTCGAGCACGGCGCCGGGACCCATGCCCGGGCCGATCTCCACGTCATGCGCCGCCGCCGCCTGCAGCAGCACCTCGAAGTCCGTTCGGATCGAGATCTCGCGCCCCACGGCCCGGCTCACGGCGTCCGTCACGGTGACCACGGGCCACGGCCCGGAGACGTCCGTGGGGGTGGGCTCGGCGTCCGGGGCGTGGACGTCCCGCAGCGGTAGTACGGGCGCACCGTGCAGTGCCGTGGCCACGGCCTTGACCAGGCGCTCGGTCAGCTGCCGCATGACCGTGTAGTCCGCGTACGGGTGGTACGCCTCCAGCGCCGTGAACTCGGGGTTGTGGGTGGCGTCCGCGCCCTCGTTGCGGAAGTTGCGGGCCACCTCGAAGATCGGCCCGCTTCCCGCCACGAGCAGCCGCTTCAGGTACAGCTCCGGGGCGATGCGCAGTGTGAGGTCCATGCCGTACGCGTTGATGAACGTGCGGAACGGCCGGGCGGAGGCGCCGCCGTGCACGGTGTTCAGCACGGGCGTCTCGACCTCCCGGTACCCCTCCTCCTGCAGCAGCCGGCGGACGGTGTCCACGGCCTGCGAGCGCTGCCGCAGCAGGTCCATCCCGTGCGGGTGCACCAGCAGGTCCAGGGAGCGTCTGCGCAGCCGCTGCTCGGGGTTCTCGAAACCGCTGTAGGGCACCGGTTGCAGGGCCTTCGCCGCCACGGTCACGCGCCGCGCGAGAATGGACTCCGTCCCCGTGCGAGAGTTCCCCCACCGACCGTCCACCACCAGGAGGTCCCCCACGTCCAGGTTGCGCCGGATCGTGGACCACGTGGAGTCCACGCGTGCGCGGTCCACGAGCACCTGGACGGTCACGCCGCCGTCGGTGAGGTCCACGAAGCCCACGCCGCCGAAGTCGCGGAACCGCCGCACCCGCCCGCTGGTCCGCACCTCCGACGACGACGCCGCCTCGCCTCGCAGGCGCGCGGCCTGCGTGTGCGCGACGGTCTCCGCAGGGGCCAGCCCCACGGGGTACGGGTTGACCCCGTCGCGGGCCAGGGCACGGGCGTGGCGCATGCGGTGGCGCGTCTGCTGCGAGCGCCGGGGCGCGAGCACCCGCATGGGCGCCGGCTCGTGCTGGATCTCCAGGATCTGCTCGAGCGTCCCCGCGTCGAGCTCCGGCTGCGGGGGCGTGCGCACGAACACCGCGGGCAGGAAGCCCTCCACCTGGGCGGTCGCCACGGCCATGCGGGGCAGGGCCAGGACACCGTCGAAGCACGCGTAGCGCGGTACCCACTCGGGCAGGTACTTGGCGTTGGAGCGGTAGAGGCTCTCCAGCTGGAAGAAGCGGTCCATGTAGCCCAGCACCGAGGAGTTGAACCGGGTGATCACGCCCGCACCCAGTTTCTCGGAGTCCTCGAAGACCCCGCGGAACATCGCGAAGTTCAGGGAGACCCGTCTGATCCCGTGCGATGCGCAGTGCTCCATCAGGTCCGTGACCATCAGCTCGGTGACGCCGTTCGGGGTGTGCGGTGCCCGGCGCATCACGTCCAGGGACAGCCCGCCGCGGCCCCACGGCACGAAGGAGAGCAGCCCCTGCTCTGCCCCGTGCTCGTCCCGGGCCACCACCAGCAGGCACTGCCCGTCAGCCGGATCCCCCCACCTGTTCAGGGCCATGGAGAACCCGCGGTCCGGCTCATCGCCACGCCACTGGTCCGCGAGCACACCCAGCCGCGTCAGCTCCTCCGGCGGGAAGTCCTGGTGGCGGGCGATCTCCGTGACCAGCCCGGCACGGCGCGCTCGCCGAACGGCCCGGCGCACCGGCGTCATGGACGAGTTGGCCAGGGAGTAGCGGTCCGGGTGCAGGACGGCCTCGTCCCCCATGACGAGCACGCTGAGGCCCGCTTCCGCATATGCCCGTGCCGCACGTTCCGAGGCGGAGGTGACCGCGGGCAGCAGACCGTAGTGGTGGGCACGGTCGAGCCAACGCCGGATGGCGTCCGGCCACACCGCGGGATCGCCCACCGGGTCTCCGGAGGCGATCGAGACCTGCCCGACTACCCGGAACGTCACGCAGGCCCGGCCGTCCGCGGAGAACACTGCGGACTTGTCCCGCCGCGTGGCGAAGTACCCCAGGGAGTCCTCACCCCCGAACTCGCGCAGCAGCGAGCGCACCGCCACCTCGTCCTCGGGCCGCCACGCGGCCGAGCGGGAGCTGGAGCGCAGGAAGATCAGCACGGCAAGCACGATGGTCAGGGCCAGCAGGGCCGAGGTGAGCTCGGGGAGCCAGGGCGGCACGGTGCTGAGGTAGCGACGTCGCGGGCCCGCCCACCCGAGGCTGCGCACGAGCGCCTCCCCCAGGACGTTCCAGTCGTCGATGGCCGAGCTGGTGGTCGCGAGCAGCAGCGCGTGCGTGGCCGCGACCGTGAGGACCACGCCGCCCACCAGCATCGCCAGCGCGGCGAGTGCACCCCGGGACTCGGTGCGGGCAGGGAACGCGGGGCGCAGCCACCACAGCAGGCCCAGTGCGGCGATGCCCACAGCCACGGCGACCGCGTCGAGCATGGGACTGACCCACACCGGGAAGGGGCCGTGGTGCGGCAGGTCCGGGACCACGGCGCGCAGCACCAGCATGAGCACCGACCAGGTGACACCCACCACCTGGGTGGTGCCCACCAGTACCAGGGCGATCCGCTTGCGCCGCACGAGCGCGCCCGTCAGCAGCCCGAGCACCACCACGGAGACCAGGGACGGCGCCACGGGGAGGTTGAGGGTTCCGAAGAGGATGCTCGGCAGCGGGTTGACCCGGGTGACCCAGTGCAGCAGCAGCAGCACCACACCCGCCGCCGTGGCCAGCGCGAAGATCCAGATAAGGATTCGTGCCCAGCGCTCCTGCCGGGCCGTGGCGGTCCTGACGTCCCGTGTGCGCCTGCCGCGTACCACCTGGGTGTTACCCATCAACTCCCCTTCGAGGGCCCGGCAGAGCGTTCCGGCCGGGTCGGTTGTCCCTATGCTGTGTGCCGAACCGGCACCGCTGAGTACGTCCTACGTCCGGCGGCTCGGCACTGCTGACAAGATACGTGGGAAACCACTGGAAACGAGCACTTCGCAATGGCGTTCTTCGAACTGAACGGGTGGCCCCTGTTCATCACGGTCACCGCGGTCGCGGTGGTGCTGGTGGCCGTCACCGTCCTGGTGCTGCCACGCCAGCGCCGCCCCGGGGTCCTCAAGTACGTCCTGCAGCTCGTGTGCCTGGTGCTCGTGTGCCTGCTGGTGCTCGCAGTCTGCTTCCTGAAGCTGAACATGGACAACCAGTGGTACTCCAGCTGGGGGGACCTGCTCTCCAGCGGCGGGGGCCCGGTGACCACCACGGACGCCGGGGCCGCCATGGTGGCCGTGAAGGCGGTCAAGGAGCTCCCGCACGCGGTCTACAGCACGGGACAGAGCCAGCCCACCCGCAACGCGTCCTTCGGTTCCCAGCTGGATCCCTCCAACACCTCGGGCCAGTGGGTCTACCTGAAGATCGCAGGCAGGCAGTCCGGGATCACCGAGGACGCCACGGTGTGGCTGCCGCCCTCCTACATGCATGAGCCCCAGCGAACCTATCCGGTGATCACGGCGTTCACCGGCTTCCCGGGGGACGTGCGGACCTACACCCAGGCCATGGACATCGCCCACCACATCAAGGCGAACGTGGGCGACTCCACCCTGCGAGAGTCGATCGTCGTGATCCCGGACGTCTACCCCGGCAACAACGACACCGAGTGCGTGGACAGCACCCACGGCAAGTGGGAGACCTACGTGAGCACGGACGTCGTCTCCTGGATCCGCGGCAATCTGCGGGTCTCCACGGACCGGGACGCGTGGGCCACTCTGGGCTACAGCGCGGGCGGCTGGTGCTCCTCCATGTTCACCGTGCGCCACCCGGAGATCTGGTCCCGCAGCGTGAACCTCGCGGGATACTTCGCGCCCATGTACACCAGGGGCCAGGAGTGGAAGACGGCGAACCCCGCCTCGTACGACCTTGCGAAGGTCGTGGCGCGCGAGAAGCCAGACGTGGGCATCTGGTTCTTTTCGGGCGGCGAGGACTCGATCTCTGTGAAGGCGGTCCGCGGCTTTGAGGGCTCCGTCTCCGCGCCCACGGGGCTCTCCAGCAACATCTCGCAGACCGGAGGGCACCGCGTGGCCCTGTGGGAGGCCCAGCTGGACCCGGGGCTGACGTGGCTGGGCAAGACCTCCCCGGCCTTCGCACCGGTGGCGAGCTGACCGGCGGCCCGCGAATATGACCGTGTGGGAATACACCCTGACCGTCCTCGGAACCGCCGTGGCCGGCTTCGACCCAGCACCCATGGTGATCATGGCCGCGGCTCTCGGCGCCGGTGTCCGGCGCCGGCACATGGTGGGGTCCTCGCTGCTGCTGCTCGGTGGCACCGCGGCGTGGGGTCTGACCCTCACCCTGGTGATGGGCCCGCGGCTGCAGGAGGTCGACTGGTGGCACCTGATCCGGCAGGGCAGCATCTCCGCGAGGATCGAGCTCGGCCTCGCGGTCGTGGTCGGTGGCTACGCCGTATGGCGGGCGCTCGCCCGCCGTCGTGCCCGTGGCGCACCGGCCCCCGAGAAGAAACCGGCCACCACTCTGTGGGCCCTCTACGCCACGGCGTGCGTCTTCGTGGCCATCGTGGTCCTCGACCTCCCGTTCGACGTCCACGTGGCGGTCGCCTCCGCGCGTCCGCTCACCTGGGCAGTCGTCGGATGGATCGTCTGGGCCCTGCTGAGCCAGCTGCCCCTGACCCTGCTCGTGGCGCTCACGGCGGTCGGCAGGCAGGAGCGTTTCTCCCGGATCATGCGCCGCGCGTGGGACACGGTCTCCCCGTGGGTGAACCTGCTCGTCACGTGGCTGCTCGCTCTCGCGGCGCTGCTGATGGCCCTGGACTCGGGCGCCTACCTGCTCGCGGGGCACTTCCTGGTCCGCTGAGCCACGTCACGACGACGCCGCCGCGCCGCCACCCTGCCTGGGGTCACCCCTGCGTACCGCCGCCCTCTGTCCGGCCAGCGGGCGCACGGCCACTATCCCTGCGGCCGCCCGGCGTGCGCTGGTCCGTCCCCCGGCGTGCCGCCGACCTTCGTCCAGCCAGGGCACACACGACCGCCGCCCCTACGACCACCCGGGGTCAGATCACCCGCCGTTCGGCGTGCGGAAGTCCGCCCTCCGGCCACCCGCCGTGCGGTAGCCCGCCCCTCCGGTCACCCGCCGCGCGGGACCACGGGGGCCGAGCGGCGTCGCCGTCCAAACCTGCTCAGACCGCTTGCTGCGAGGAGGTCACGGGAAAACCGGACTCCACGCGGCGCCGCCGGTCCCGCTTCTGCCGCTGGACGCCCGCCAGCGCCAGCAGCCCGCCCACGATCGACAGCGCGCACGCGACGAGCGCCGGGGAGCGGTAGCCGAACCCGGCCGAGATCACGGCGCCGCCGAGCAGCGCGCCGATCGAGTTGGCCACGTTGAACGCCGCGTGGTTCAGGGACGCACCCATCAGCTGCGCGCCGCGTGCGGCGGTGATCAGCCAGCTCTGGATGCTCGGCATGATGTAGGAGTTGACCAGGGACATCAGGAACCCCGCCACGAAGATCCCCACGGGCGAGCCGCCCAGCGCGCCCATCAGCAGCAGCACCACGGCGAGCGCCGGGAACCCCACGGCCATCGTGCGGCGGGCGCTGCGGTCGGCGCTGATGCCGCCCACGATGTTGCCGATCGTCATGCCCACGCCCACCACGGCCAGCAGCCACGGGATGGCACCCGCGGGCAGTCCCGCGAGCTCGCGGCCCATCTGGGAGAGGTAGCTGTAGATCGCGAAGAAGCCGCCGAAGCCCACACCGGCCACGCCCATGACGATCCAGACCTGGGGGAGGGTGAAGGCCTTCAGCTCACCGCGGCGGGTGGCACCGGGCAGCGGGGCCTGCCGCGGGACCGTCAGCCACAGGCCGATCACGGTCACGGCGAAGACCACGCTCACCACCCCGTACGCGGCGCGCCAGCCGTAGGCCTGGCCGATCGCCGTCATCACGGGCACACCCACCACGTTGGCGACCGTGAGGCCCGACAGTGCCAGCGCCACGCCCTTGGCCTGGTTGCCCGGGCCCATCACGGTGGCCGCGACGAGGGACGCGAGGCCGAAGTACGCCCCGTGGGGCAGTCCCGCGAGGAAGCGGATCACCAGCAGCCCCGCGAAGGACGGCGCGAGCGCGGAGGCCAGGCTGCCCGCCAGCAGGGCGGAGGCCATCACGAGCAGCATCACGGTGCGGGAGGACTTCGCCCCCAGGAAGGAGATCACGGGGGCACCCACCACCACGCCCACCGCGTACGCGCTCACGAGCCATCCGGCGTGGGCAATGCCGGTCTCGGGGGAGGATCCGTAGAGGTCGGGCAGGAGGTTCTGGGCGATCTGCGGGAGCAGGCCCATGGAGGCGAATTCCGTGCAGCCGATGCCGAAGCCGCCCAGTGCGAGGGCGAAGAGGGCGAGTCGGCGGCGGGCAGGAGTCAGCTGGGTCATGGAGACGCGGCCTTTCCGGGATTCTCGAGGTGACCCGGGCGATCGGGACGCCGCGGGGATCGGGACTGGGCGCGCATTGCGGAAGATGCTGCGCGGTGCACGCCGACCGGAACCTGAATCCTCTCCCGGCACTGCCGTACCGGCTCGGTGTCGGGGAGGTGTGGGATCCGGGGTGCCGCGTCGTCGAGGCATGACTGGCCTGGAGCCTAAATCCATGGAACACCCCCGGCGCACGATTTATTCGCGCCCCCGCACACGAGTTGTGGACGTCACACGTGGACCCGGTTCTCCCCAACCGGTGCACGAAGGTTTTCCACAGGTGTGGAGAAAATTGTGCATATCTCGATCAACATGTGTGGGAATGAGGTCAGGACGCCCGGGATCCCACTGTCCACAAGGGTGTTCACAGGTGTGGAATTACAGATGTGTAAGTTGTTAACAGGTGTGGACAACCTCTGTGGACAGTCAGTCGAGCGGACTCCGCCGCAGCCCAGGGAGCATGGCGAGCGCCACGAGGCCGCCCACCACCAGCCCGCCCACGTGGGCCTGCCAGGCGATGCCTCCCACCACAAAGCCGAAGGCCAGGTTGACCACGATCAGCACCACGATCGGCGTCATGTCGTTCTTGAAGTGGCGCATGAACACGAACATTGCTCCGAAGAGTCCGAAGATTCCGCCAGAGGCCCCGATCACCACCACCCACGGATCACCCAGCAGCAGCACACCCACCGAGCCGCCCAGCACCGAGAGCAGGAAGAGCACGAGCATGCGCCACGTGCCGAGCAGCGGTTCGAGCATCCGCCCGAAGAGGTACAGCGTGTACATGTTCAGCAGCAGGTGCAGCGGTGAGGGCATCGAGTGGATGAAACCGCTCGTCAGCATCCGCCACGGCTCATCCCAGGTCAGGGCTGGAACGTAGCCGAGCACCCTGACCAGGCTGTAGGGCGTCAGCAGCGCCACGAGCCACTGCGCACCCCAGACCCCCACGCAGATCCCGATGAGCCACCAGGTCACGGGCATCCCGGTACGACGACGCCGCGCCGGGGCCCCCACGGGGCGGCGCGGATCGTGGGGTCCCGGTGCCGCCACGCCCTGCGGACGCTGCACGCCATACGGGTCCTGCGCTCCGTACGGCTCGCCGTCGGCGCGGGGACCGGCAGCACCGTGGCCCGGGAGGTACTGGCCGTACTGCGGGGCGGGGACGGGCCCGCCGCCCGGCAGCTCGCCGTCGGGAGCGGAACCGGACGCCGGCGTCTCGTGCGGGACCCCACCGGAGGAGGCGCCACCCCAGGGGGTACGGTCAGCGGGCGTGGGCTCCTGGGGCGTCTCGTCGCGGGGTTCGTCGGGTGAGTGTGGATTCATGTTTTCTCCGGCATGTTCACTGGTGGGAGCGGGGCTGCGGTGATCCTGCAGGCTGCGCAGGGGCCCGGGTACGCGTGAAGCCCACCCGGAGAACCGGGTGGGCTTCATGAGAGGGGGCGTGCGGGTCTCAGACCTCTTCCACGTCGATGGAGGTGATCACGCAGTCCTCCACGGGACGGTCCTGGCCGCCGGTGCGCACGTTGTTGAGCTCGTCCACGACCTTCTTGGAGGCGTCGTCCGCGACCTCGCCGAAGATGGTGTGCTTGCCCTGCAGCCACGTGGTGGGCGCGGTGGTGATGAAGAACTGCGACCCGTTGGTGCCGCGGCCGTTGCGGGTGCCCGCGTTGGCCATGGCCAGCATGTAGGGGGCGTTGAAGTTCAGTTCCGGGCTGATCTCGTCGTCGAAGTTGTAGCCCGGGCCGCCGATGCCCTGACCCAGCGGATCGCCGCCCTGGATCATGAAGTCCTTGATGATGCGGTGGAAGACGACGTCCTTGTAGAGGGGGCCGTTCTGCTTCTCACCGGTGCGGGGATCGGCCCACTCCTGGGTTCCGTCCGAGAGACCGACGAAGTTCTTGACCGTCTTGGGCGCATGGTTGCCGAAGAGCTCCACCACGATGTCCCCGTGGTTGGTGTGGATGGTGGCCTTGTGCGTGGCGATAGCGGAAGTCATGCCTGTCATTGTGGCACGGGGCCCGGGACGGTGGCAGAGCGGGCCGACGTTGTTCAGCGCACAGTGAAAAGCGGCCTGAACCCCTGTTTTCCCCGGGAATTCCAGGGTTCGCAGAACGTATGCTGAGAGAGGAGATGTGCAGAATCATCACCTCTAGGAGGGACACAGACATGAGCTTGTTCAAGAGCAAGGCCCAGAAGCAGGCCAAGGCCGCCAACAAGGCCGCGGAGTCCAAGGTCGTCAACGCCGGGGACTGGCTCTCCAGTGAGATCGGCGAGCTCGGCGAGAAGCTGCAGCACGGTGTGCAGGCCGGCGCGTCCGCTCTCGCGAGCGGCGTCGAGGCCACCGGCCCGTACGTCCAGGACGGACTCGGCCGCGCCCAGGAGCTCGGTGAGGACGTCAAGCACCGCAGCGACAAGGCGAAGGCCGCGGGTGCAGCTGCTGCCGCCCCCCTGGCCGCCAAGGCCGCCAAGAAGACCGCGCGCGGCCGTGCCGCCGCCCAGGAGAAGTACTCTGGCGCCGTCGCCGCCCTGGCCTCCAAGGTCGCGGACGCGGACACCTCGGACCAGTTCGACGCCCTCGTGGCGAAGCTGACCGGCGACAAGAAGACCGTCAAGCGCATCCAGAAGGCCGCGAAGAACTCCGCCAAGGAGTACGCCAAGCAGCAGAAGAAGGCGCAGGGCGGCCACAAGGGCCTCCTGTTCCTCGGCCTGCTCGTGGCCGGCGGCGTGGCCGGTGCGGCAGCGTGGCGCGCCTCCCGTCCGGTCCAGGACCCCTGGAAGACCCCCGCGACCGCGTCCCCGCGCGTCTCGGCCTCGCCCGTCAACACCAACTCCACCGTGGCCGCCGGCGCCGGTGTGAAGGTGGACGACGTCAAGGATCCGTCCTCCCCCGTCCACAAGGAGGGCACTGCATCGCAGGCGGCCCACCGCGCCACGGACAGCGTGAAGTCCGTGGCGGAGGACGCCAAGCAGACCGTCAACGAGGTCAAGGAGCAGATCAAGGGCTCCGGCAGCGACGACACCAAGCTGGGCTCTCCCGACAACAACTCCAAGCACGATCCGAAGCAGGGCCCCAAGCACTGAGGCCCTGAGACACCGCTTCCGGTGCCTCTGACCACGACGCCGCGCCCCTCGTTCGAGGGGCGCGGCGTCGTCGTCTGGGGGTGGGAGTGCACGGCACCGGCGCGGAAGAGGTGGCCCCGCCAGTGCGGTCGAGCCACGGCGGGGCCACCGCGCACGGTGGTGGGGCCGGTGGCCGCACCACCGCGGCGGCAGACCGTGCTCGGAACCAGGCGCGGAGTCAGGGTCAGGAGAAGATGTCCGACACCGTCTCGTAGGTCTGGTAGACGCCCAGGATGATGAACAGGATGGCGCACACCACGAGCACGGCGTTGGTCCACATCCCGTTGCGCCAGCGCTTGGGCGTGCGCGAGGTGTTGAGCAGTCCCAGCAACGTGATTGCCAGGAACGGCATGAACAGCGCGCCCAGCACCCCGTAGAGCAGGATCAGGAACACGGGGCGGTCGAGGATCAGCAGCAGCATGGGCGGGAACGTGAGCCACAGCAGGTAGAACTTGAAGTACTTTCCACCGTTGCGGGTGTCCGGGTGGCCGCTGGGCTTGTGGCGGATGTTGCCCCAGTAGTCCGCGAACATCAGGGACACACCGGACCACACCCCCACCACGGAGGAGAAGGACGCCGCCCAGAAGCCCACGAGGAACGTCACTCCGATCACGTCCCCGTAGCGCGCCCGCAGCACCTTGTCGAGGTCCAGCAGCCCCTTGTCACCGGCGCCGATCGCGTAGCCGGCGGAGTAGAGTACCTCCGCTCCCACGACCAGCATGGCGAGCACGAAGATGCCCGTGACCACGTACGCCACGGTGTTGTCCAGTTGCATGACGCGCATCCAGCGCGGCTGGTGCCAGCCCTTCTCCCGCAGCCAGTAGCCGTATGCCGCCAGGGTGATGGTTCCGCCCACGCCGCCTGCCAGGGCCAGCGTGTAGACCACGCCCCCCTGCGGGATCACGGGGATCAGACCCGTGATCATCTGGGGGATGTTGGGCAGTGTGATGATCGCCAAGCCCACCATGACCAGGAACATGATCCCCACCATGGCCGCGGTGATCTTCTCCACGAACGCGTAGCGCCCTGCCCACACGATGCCGAAGCCGAGCAGACCCATGAGGATCGCCCACGCCCACAGTGGCAGCACGGGGAAGAGCGCAGCGAGCGGCAGCGCGGAGGAGGACATGGCGGTGGCCCCGTACACGAAGCCCCAAATGAGGATGTACGGGCCGAAGTACCACGTGGTCCAGCGTCCGAGCGACCGCCAGCCCTCGAAGATCGTGCGACCGCTGGCCAGCGAGTAGCGCCCCGCGCCCTCCACGAGCACGATCTTCATGATGGTGCCCACCACCACGGCCCACAGCAGGGTGTAGCCGTAGCGCGAGCCGGCGGTCAGGGTGGCCACCATGTCGGCAGCCCCCACACCCGTGGCAGCCACGACGAGGCCCGGGCCGATCAGACGCCACCGCTGGATCGTCTCCAGGCGTTCGTGGGGGTCCACCGACGGCAGGGGCTGCAGGGGGGTCGTCTCGCGCATACGGCTACTCCACACGTCGGGGTATGAGGGGTGTCACAACATCACACCAAGTCTGTCACGGCGACTCCTCCCTGCCCTGCACGAGGCTCCGCGTGACACACACGCGCCTCGCCTCTGCCCACACGTGAGAACGACCAGAGGCCGCATCCCCGACGGGATGCGGCCTCTGGTCTGTGTGCCGTGGAGCCTAGGAGATTCGAACTCCTGACATCTGCCTTGCAAAGGCAGCGCTCTACCAACTGAGCTAAGGCCCCGTATTCGATTGTGGTGCGCCGCCGCCGCGCGGAACACCTGCGACCGTGGGACTCAGTCCACGGGATCCACGGCCGAATTCCACGCCTCACGCCTGGCTTCTGCGTCCCGCCAGGACTTCACCGCTGCCACCGAGAGTCCGGCAACGGCGATCAGTGCTGCGATACGAGCCTTCATGGGGAACCTTCCGAACGAGAACATCTCGCGGTTGGTGGGGAATTCGAGGGGTGGGCGTACCAGGAATTGAACCTGGGACCTCTTCGTTATCAGCGAAGCGCTCTAACCGTCTGAGCTATACGCCCTCAGCGTGTGCCAGCAGAACACTGTCTGCCTGGCCACGCCAAGACTTTACCGGAGGTTGCTCCCCCGCACCAAATCCCTCGGTGCAGGGGTCCGACCGGGGCTCAGTCGTCCGTGAGCGTGACCCCGATGCCGCCGATCAGCGACGCCGCGATGTTGTAGAGCAGCGCGGCGAGCACCGAGAGCACGGACAGCAGGATCACATTGGCCACCGAGATCACCGTGGCGAACAGGGCCACGTTGCCGAGCGAGAGGAACTTCTTGATGTCTGTGCCGCCAGCGTTGCCGCCGAGCATGGAGAGCATCTCGTTGATCCCGTCGAAGAGGCCGGTCAGGTTCAGCACGATCCACAGCACCAGGGACGCCACGACCGTGATGATGCCCAGGGCCACGGAGAGCAGGAACGCCAGTTTGAGCACGGACCACGTGTCCACCTTGGAGACCACCAGGCGGGCGCGGCGCACCTTTGCCCGTGGTGCCGGCCGCACGAGACCCTTGCCGCCCTTGCCACCCTGCTGGGCCGGGGTCTTCCTGCTGCCGCTCTGCTGGGCGGCGGGCTTCTTGGGGGAAGAAGCCTTCACGGTCTGACCCGCCTTCGAGGCCGAGCTCGCGCTCATGCGTCACCTCCGTTGTCGTTGTCCTCCAACGCTACTGCATCCGCATCGTCCGCCGGGTCACCAGCGTCCTCGACGATCACGACGTCGACCTCCTCGGAGACGGCCTCTCCCTCGCCGCCCCGGATCGCATCCTTCTCGACCGTGGACTCGGTGCGCGCGAACGGATCGACCGCTGTGGCGGCCGCGACGTCCTCGTGCCCGGCCTCCTCGACGCCCTCCTCGGCCACTTCCTTCTCGATCTCGCGCTCCGCGTTGCGGGCCACACCCACGATGGTGTCGTTGGCACCGGGCTTCGCGAAGATCACCCCCATGGTGTCGCGGCCCCGGGACGGCACCTCGCTGACGTTGGAGCGCACCACCTTGCCGCTCTCCATGACCACGAGCACCTCGTCGTTCTCGCCCACGATCAGACCGCCCACCAGGCCACCACGGACCTCGGCGAGCTTGGCCACCTTGATGCCCAGGCCGCCGCGGCCCTGGACGCGGTACTCCTGCACCTCGGTGCGCTTGGCGTAGCCGCCCTCGGTCACCACGAACACGTGCGAGTCGTCCGTGACCACGTTGGCCGAGAGCAGCTCGTCGCCGGAACGGAACTTCATGCCCGTCACACCGGACGTCGCGCGGCCCATGGGGCGCAGGGCGTCGTCGTCGGCCGTGAAGCGCAAGGACTGGCCGTGGCGCGAGATCAGCATGATGTCGTCGTCCGTGTTCACGAGCATGGCCGAGACCAGCTCGTCGCCCTCGCGCAGGTTGATGGCGATCACGCCGGCGGAACGGTTGGTGTCGTAGTCCGTGAGACGGGACTTCTTGACCAGCCCGCTGCGGGTGGCGAGCACCAGGTACGGGGCGTCCTGGTAGGAGTGCAGCTCCATGACCTTGGCAATGCGCTCGTCCGGCTGGAACTCCATGAGGTTCGCCACGTGCTGGCCCTTGGCGTCACGCCCGGCCTCCACGAACTCGTACGCCTTGACCCGGTATACCCGCCCCAGGGTGGTGAAGAACAGGATCCAGTTGTGGGTGTTCGTCACGAAGAAGTGCTCCACGACGTCGTCGCCGCGCAGCTGGGCGCCCTTGATGCCCCGGCCGCCGCGGTGCTGCGCGCGGTACTCGTCCGCGCGGGTGCGCTTGACGTAGCCGTCGCGGGTGATGGTGACCACCACCTGCTGCTGCGGAATGAGGTCCTCCATGGAGACGTCCCCGTCGAAGCCGTAGAGCACCTCCGTGCGGCGGTCGTCCCCGTAGCGCTCCACGATCTCCCCGAGCTCCTCGGAGATGATCTCGCGCTGACGATCCTCGGACGCAATGATCGCCTCGTACTCGTCAATCAGCCGCTGCAGCTCCGCGTGGCGGTCCTGGATCTTCTGACGCTCCAGGGCGGCCAGTCGGCGCAACTGCATGTTCAGGATCGCCTGGGCCTGAGCCTCGTCGATGCCGAGCAGCTCCATCAGCCCGGAGCGCGCCTCCTCCACGGTGGGCGAGCGGCGGATCAGGGCGATCACCTCGTCCAGGGCGTCCAGGGCCTTGAGCAGGCCCAGCAGGATGTGCGCCTCCTCCTGCGCCTGCTTGAGGCGGAACCGGGTGCGCCGCACGATGACTTCCATCTGATGGGCCACCCAGTGGAACACGAAGGCGTCCAGGGACAGCGTGCGTGGCACCCCGTCCACGAGCGCGAGCATGTTCGCGGAGAAGTTCTCCTGCAGCTGCGTGTGCTTGTAGAGGTTGTTGAGCACCACCTTGGGCACGGCGTCCCGCTTGAGCACGATCACCAGGCGCTGACCGGTGCGCCCCGAAGTCTCGTCCCGCATGTCCGCGATGCCCTGGACCTTGCCGTCCTTGACGAGGTCGGCGATCTTGATCGCCAGGTTGTCCGGGTTGACCTGGTACGGCAGCTCCGTGACCACCAGGCAGGTGCGGTTGTTGAGCTCCTCCACGCTGACCACCGCGCGCTGGGTGATCGAGCCGCGGCCGGTGCGGTACGCCTGCTCGATGCCCTTGTGCCCGAGGATCTGGGCGCCGGACGGGAAGTCCGGGCCCTTGACGCGCCTGATGAGCTCCTCCAGCAGGGTCTCGCGGTCCACGTCCGGGTTCTGCAGGTACCACTGGACGCCGTCCGCGACCTCCCGCAGGTTGTGCGGGGGGATGTTGGTGGCCATGCCCACCGCGATACCCGAGGAGCCGTTGACCAGCAGGTTGGGGAAGCGCGCCGGCAGCACGGTGGGCTCCTGCTGCTTGCCGTCGTAGTTGTCCTGGAAGTCCACGGTGTCCTCGTGGATGTCCCGGACCATCTCCATGGCCAGCGGCGCCATCTTGGTCTCGGTGTACCGCGGTGCCGCGGCGCCGTCGTTGCCCGGGGAGCCGAAGTTGCCCTGCCCCAGCGCGAGCGGGTAGCGCATGATCCAGCCCTGGATCAGGCGCACCAGGGCGTCGTAGATCGCGGAGTCACCGTGGGGGTGGTAGTTGCCCATGACGTCGCCGACGACGCGCGCGCACTTGTTGAACGAGCGCTCCGGGCGGTAGCCGCCGTCGTACATCGTGTAGATCACGCGGCGGTGCACCGGCTTGAGGCCGTCCCGCACGTCCGGCAGCGCCCGGCCCACGATCACGGCCATCGCGTAGTCCAGGTAGGAGCGCTGCATCTCCGTCTGCAGGTCGATCTGCTCCACTCGGTCTCCAGCGGTCTCTACCTCCCCGGTCCCGACCTCCGTGATGACCTCGGGGGTGTTCTCCGGCTCCACGGGACCGTTGCCGTCCTGCGTCTCGTCACTCATGCGTTGCTGTATCCGTTTCGTCTTGGCCTTCACGGCCCACTGCTGTACATGCCGGAGGGGGAATGTCCGGCTATCACCGTGTGCGGGGACGGACTAGATGTCCAGGAACCGGATGTCCTTGGCATTGCGCTGGATGAACTCTCGGCGGGACTCCACGTCCTCGCCCATCAGCACGGAGAACACCTGGTCCGCAGCCGCGGCGTCGTCCATGGTGACCTGGCGCAGGGTGCGGTGCGCCGGGTCCATGGTGGTCTCCCACAGCTCCGTGTAGTCCATCTCGCCGAGGCCCTTGTAGCGCTGGATGCCGTTGTCCTTGGGCAGACGGCGGTTCTCCGCCAGGCCCTTGGCCAGAGCGGCGTCCCGCTCCGCGTCCGAGAACACGTAGTCGTGCGCGGCGTTGGACCACTTGATCCGGTAGAGGGGCGGCTGCGCGAGGTACACGTAGCCGTGCTCGATCAGCGGACGCATGAAGCGGAACAGCAGAGTGAGCAGCAGCGTGGTGATGTGCTGGCCGTCCACGTCCGCGTCGGCCATGAGCACGATCTTGTGGTACCGGGCCTTCTCAATGTCGAAGTCGTCCCCGATCCCCGCGCCGAACGCGGTGATCATGGACTGCACCTCCGCGTTGGACAGCGCCCGGTCCAGGCGCGCGCGCTCCACGTTCAGGATCTTCCCGCGCAGCGGCAGGATCGCCTGGTGGGCCGGGTCGCGGCCCTGCACCGCGGAACCGCCGGCGGAGTCGCCCTCCACGATGTAGATCTCCGAGAGCGTGGGGTCCTTGGACGAGCAGTCCTTGAGCTTGCCGGGCATGCCGCCCGATTCCAGCAGGCCCTTGCGCCGGGTGGTCTCGCGGGCCTTGCGGGCCGCGAGCCGCGCCTGGGAGGCGTAGATGGCCTTGCGGATGATGTCCTTGGCCGGATTGGGGTTGCGCTCCAACCATGTCCCGAACAGGTCGAACATCTCACGCTGCACGAAGGTCTTGGCCTCCGAGTTGCCCAGTTTGGTCTTGGTCTGGCCCTCGAACTGCGGCTCGGCAAGCTTGATGGAGATCACCGCGGTGAGCCCCTCGCGGACGTCCTCACCCGTGAGGTTGTCGTCCTTGTCGCGCAGCATCTTGTTCTCCCGCGCGTAGCGGTTGATCAGGGTGGTCAGCGCAGTGCGGAACCCCTCTTCGTGGGTGCCGCCTTCGTGGGTGTTGATGGTGTTGGCGTAGGTGTGCACGGACTCGTTGAACGCCGTGGTCCACTGCATCGCCAGCTCGAGCGACATCTTCTTCTCGGGGTCGTCCACCTCGAGCGAGATGACGTCCTCGTGGATCAGCTCCGCCTTCTTCGACGAGTTCAG
This sequence comes from Kocuria sp. UBA5001, assembly GCF_002398425.1. Lineage (NCBI taxonomy): Bacteria > Bacillati > Actinomycetota > Actinomycetes > Micrococcales > Micrococcaceae > Kocuria > Kocuria sp. UBA5001. Next base: position 39,873 of record NZ_DGYR01000019.1, on the reverse strand, counting down.
GAACGTCACGTAGTCCAGCAGGCCGTCCTCGTAGCAGTAGACCACCTGGCGGGCGCCCGAGATGGCAGCAGCCGCCTCGTCCGCACCGATCGTGCCGCCGTCCTGGCCCTCGAGGGGGCCGGTGACGTCCGCGGGGGCGTCACCGGCGATCTCGTCGCCGGTCTCCTCCGTGGCCCGCTCGTCCGTGAGGCTGATCCGCAGGCCCTTGTTCAGGAACGCCATCTGCTGGAAGCGGGCGCGCAGGGTCTCGAAGTCGAAGTCGACGGTCTCGAAGATCTCGGGATCCGGGTAGAAGACCTGTGTGGTGCCAGTCTCCTGCGTCTGTTCCCCGCGCGCCAGCTCGCCCTGGGGGTGCCCGCCGTTGGCAAAACTCATGCGCCACACGTAACCCTGGCGGCGCACCTCTGTCTCCACGAGACGGGACAGGGCGTTGACCACGGAGATGCCGACGCCGTGCAGGCCGCCCGAGACCGCGTACCCGCCGCCGCCGAACTTGCCGCCGGCGTGCAGGATGGTCATCACGACCTCCACCGTGGGTCTGCCCTCGGTGGGGTGCATGTCCACCGGGATGCCGCGGCCGTTGTCGGAGACGCGCACCCCGCCGTCCGACTGCAGCGTGATCTCGATGTTGTCGCAGTACCCGGCGAGCGCCTCGTCCACGGAGTTGTCGACCACCTCGTAGACCAGGTGGTGCAGGCCCCTGGGACCAGTGGAGCCGATGTACATCCCGGGGCGTTTCCTGACCGCCTCGAGGCCTTCCAGAACGGTGATGTCGCTCGCGCCGTACTCGTGCTCTAGGGGATCCTCTGTAGCCACGGGGTTTCCGGTCCTCCTGCGTATTGGATGTCGATCACCGCCCGCCCACATGAGTGCAGCCGATGAGACGGCTCGCGGCTCATCGGCTGGCGGGACGAAGATCTGTGACTCCACATTCTACCGGATGACGCGCTGAACGGCCCGCAGACGCTCCGGAACCCCTCGCCGCAGGGTGGAGCCATTTTCGGGGTGCGGACCGGCTCGCAGGATTCTGGCCAGTTTTTGGGCCGACCGGTGAGCCGCGTCTCGCGGATCGGACGTACTCGTGTCCGCCGCTGACGGGGCGCTGGCGGTGGTCCCCGGGTGCTGGGTGGTGCCTCCTGGGCCACTGGGTCGAGTCGGCGGGTCCCCGGACCGCTGACTAACCGTAGGTGTCCCGTGGCCCGCGCCCCTGCACACGCCACCGTCCGCGCTTCCAGCTAGGTCCCACGGGCCCGTGGATCTCCAGCCGGGTCACGATGCCCTCCCCGAGCTTGTCCGCGAAGTTCGCGAGGATCGCGGACTGCATCAGGCGCAGCTGCGTGGCGTACGCGGTGGAGTCGCAGCGCACCCGCACCACGGTGTCCTCGAAGTGCTCCGGCCACGAATGCTCGGCGTTTCGCACACCCACCAGGGACGGCCAGTCCGCGAGCACCGTGCTCACGTTCACGGGCGTCTTCCACCCCCTGTGGGTCATCAGGGTGTCCACGACGGAGGACAGTGGTCTGGGGTCCCGCGCAGATTTTCCGGGGCCGGAGAATCCTCCCAGCTGGCGCGGATCCGTGCCGAACCGGGTGGACCTGCGCAGAGCCGGGGACCCCGTGCCTTCCTCCATCGCGGTGCCGAAGGCCCGCATGTTCTTGGCCGCGGCGGCCTTGGACAGCGGCATGTCCCCGCGGCCCTGGGCAGCCTTGCGGACGCGCTGCAACGCCACGGCGGCGGCGTCCACCACGTCCCGGTGTGCGGGTTCAGCCACCCTCGGCTCCCCTCGTCGCGCTTTCCACACCTTCAGGTCCGGGCCCGCTGCGGTCGCCGCCGTCGTGGCGGTCCCCGTGGTCCTCGCCGTTCCCGCCTTCTTCGCCCTGGGTATGCCGGACGATCTCGGACGACGACGACGCGTCGCCGCGCACGGCGACCGAGCCCGGTTCCACATCCACCACGGTGTGGGTGTGCTCGAGCAGCGCGAGCGGCAGGTCCTCGTCCACGGCCGCGGTGACAAGCACCTGTTCGGCCTGCCCCACGAGCTCAGCCAGGCGGCGGCGGCGTCGGGCGTCGAGCTCCGCGAAGACGTCGTCCAGGATCAGGACGGGCGCCGAGCCCCGGCCGGGATCGTCCGCGAGGTGGACGTACCACGAGCCGAGACGCAGGGCGAGGGCAGTGGACCAGGTCTCCCCGTGGGACGCGTAGCCCTTGGCGGGGGTCTCGCCCAGTCGGATCAGGAGGTCGTCACGGTGCGGGCCCACCAGGGTCAGACCGCGCTCGCGCTCCTGGCGCTCCATCCGCTCGAACGCCTGCATCATCAGGTCGTAGAGGTCCGCCACGGAGAAGTGCGCGAGCGCCCGCTGGTCCGTGCCAGGGGCCACGGAGGAGCTCTCGTAGCCGAGCGAGACGTGCTTGGGGCCGTCGGTGAGCTGCTGGTAGGCGCGGTCCACCTCGGGTTCCAGTGCCTCCAGCAGCTGCAGGCGGGCACCCATGACGGCCGCACCGGCGCGCGCGAGCTGGTCGTTCCACACCGAAAGAGTGGCCCGGTCCGACTCGTCGAAGCCGCGCCGGCCGCGGGTGGACTTCAGCAGGGCGTTGCGCTGCTTGAGTGCTCGCTCGTAGTCGGAGCGGGCCGCGGAGAGCACAGGCCGCATGGCCGTGGCGAGGTCGTCCAGGAAACGTCGCCGGTGCGAGGGGTCCCCCTTGACGAGGGTGAGGTCCTCCGGGGAGAAGAGCACCGTGTGCAGCGTGCCGAGGGCTTCCCGGGCCCGGACGGGTGCCGCTCGGTTGATCCGAACCCGGTTGGCCTGTGCCGCGTTGAGCTCGTACTCCAGGACCGTGCGCTGACCGGCCCTGTCCACGCGGGTGCGGATCACCGCCCGCTCCGAACCTGTGGCGATCAGCGGGCCGTTGCCCGAGACCCGGTGCGATCCGAGCGTGGCGGCCCAGTCCAAGGCCTCCACGATGTTGGTCTTCCCCACGCCGTTGGGTCCCACGAACACCGTGAGACCCGGGGCCAGCGGGAGGTCGAGGGTGTGGTAGGTGCGGAAGTCCAGGAGCGAGAGGTGGTCTACGAACACACGATCACTGGTTGGGCAGTCGAACCGGCATGAGCAGGTACTTGTACGTGACGTCGTCCTCACCCTCGGAGTCTCCCTGTGCCGAGAGCACCGCGGGCTTGGGCGGGGCGGTGAAGGAGAACCTGACGTATGCGGAGTCGAAGGCGTGCAGGCCCTCGGAGAGGTACGTGGGGTTGAACGCCACGGTGATGTCGTCCCCGTTGAGCTGCGCGTCGAGTACCTCGGAGGCCTGGGCGTCCTCCCCGGTACCGGCGTCCAGCGCCACCTGCCCCTCGCTGAAGGCCAGACGCACGGGCGTGTTGCGCTCAGCCACCAGAGACACGCGACGCACCGCCTCCACGAGCTCGGAGGTGCGCACAACCGCCGTGATGGGTGTGTTCTCCGGGAAGAGGGAGCGGATCTTCGGGTACTCGCCGTCGATCAGCAGGCTCGTGGTGCGTCGGCCGCCGGACTCGAAACCGACGAGCTCGGTGTTCTCCGCCAGCGCGATGTTCACGTCACCGGAGGACCCGAGCGTCTTGGCGATGTCGTTGAGCGTCTTGGCCTTGATGAGGGCGGCCGTGGAGATGGTGGGGTCGGAGGGGCGCCAGGTGAGCTCCCGCATGGCCAGGCGGTAGCGGTCCGTGGCGAGCAGCGTCATCTTCTCACCCTCAATTTCCACCCGGATTCCGGTGAGGATCGGCAGGGTGTCGTCCTTGGAGGCCGCGATGTTCACCTGGGCAACCGCGTGGGCGAACTCGTCCCCGGCGACGACGCCGGAGAGTTCCGGCAGCCCCGGCAGCTGGGGGTAGTCCTCCACTGGCATGGCCGCGAGGTTGAACTTGGAGGACCGGCACGTGAGTGTGACCTTTCCCCCCTCTGCCTCCAGCTGCACAGGTGCTGAGGGAAGGGAACGGCAGATGTCCGCGAGCAGTCGGCCGGAGACCAGGGTGGTCCCCTCCTCGATCACGTCAGCGCTGATGGTCAGGCGTGCGGAGATCTCGTAGTCGAAGCTCGCGATGGACAGGGACCCGTTCTCGGCCTTGATCAGCAGCCCAGAGAGCACGGGGACGGGCGGGCGAGGGGACAGTGAACGAGCAGTCCAGGTGACTGCTTCGGCCAGTACGTCGCGCTCGACGGAGAACTTCACGGAGGGCCCCTCTTTTGCCGGAGAACAGAAGTGTCGTGCCTGCATGGTATCCGGCGGGGCGGACAGGCATCGACCTGTAGTGAGTCTCTGGAGTCCACTCTGTACGGCAGGGTCTGAGGATTCGTGTAATTACAGAGGTCTCAGGGCTCGTTCGGGCGTGCGGAGGTCAGGATTTTTGTTATTCGGTGGATCTTTTCTTAAGGGGTAGAAGTGTTAACAACCCCTGTGGACTCTGTGGATAACCGCCTTCATCGCAGCGGATCCGTGGGTTCTGGGTGTTGATCGGTTGTGGATGGATCGAGGTCGGGCTGTGGCCGTGGCGTGCAGAACTTCCGCGTGATTCCGGGGATTCCACAACTCCACCCACCGATTCCGGCGAGTTGTCCACGGTCGGACCCCGGTTGTCCACAGATTTTTCCACACCGCCCCTCGGGCGGCTGTTCACAGCGCGTCCACACACCCGTCGAATCATGTGGATGAGGGCACCCCGGTCCAGTGCCGGTGCGGGCGCAGCCTGTGGATGAACGACAGGAAAAAGGGGATCCCCGGGACCAAGTCCAGGGATCCCCTCCTGCCGAGTGGGTGCGGCGGCAGTGTCAGCCTTCGCGCGACTGCTGCTTGATGCGGTTGGTCAGCTCGGTCACCTGGTCGAAGATCTGGCGCCGCTCCGCCATCAGCGTGCGAATCTTGCGGTCCGCGTGCATGACCGTGGTGTGGTCCCGCCCGCCCAGCTCCTGGCCGATCTTCGGCAGCGACATGTCCGTGAGCTCCCGCAACAGATACATGGCGATCTGCCGGGCGGTCACGAGCGTGCGGGTGCGAGACTTGGACTTCAGCTCATCCAGCGTGATGTTGAAGAATGCCGCGGTCTGCCCGAGGATCGAGGCCGCCGTGATCTCCTGGCCGCCGTCGTCCGTGATGAGGTCCTTGAGCACGAGCTCCGCCAGCGGCAGGTCCACCGGCTGCTTGTTCAGCGATGCGAACGCCGTGACGCGGATCAGCGCGCCCTCGAGCTCACGGATGTTGGTGGAGATGTGCGAAGCGATGTACTCCATCACGTCGTCAGGGGCGTCCATCCCCTCGCTGATGGCCTTCTTGCGCAGGATCGCGATGCGCGTCTCGAGCTCGGG